>JBLHNV010000040.1:0-13011 GCA_047623125.1 Janthinobacterium sp.
GGTGCTGTCGCAAGTGACGCCGGCGAACCGCTACCTGTTCGATCAGGCTTGCCGGGTCGAAGCCATACGTGGCGCGGCGAGCCTGGGAATGCAGGAATTGTTGTCGATTAATTTCATGCCGAATGCCGTGTATCAACCGGCAGCCTGTATCCGCAGCACCTTGCAGGCGGCCCGCCTGTACCAATTTCCGATCGAGCGCATCATCTTCGAAGTGACCGAAGGCGAGCAAATTATGGACCGGCCGCATCTGGTCAATATCTTCCGCGAATACCGCCGGTTTGGTTTTCGCACGGCGATCGACGATTTTGGCGCCGGCTATGCCGGCTTGAACTTGCTGGCCGAGTATCAGCCGCACATCGTCAAGATCGACATGGAACTGGTGCGCGGGATCGATGCCAGCAAGCCGAAACAGGCGATCATCGACGGCATCGTCGCCATTTGCGCTGCGCTGGACGTGAAGGTACTGGCGGAAGGCATTGAAACGGCAGCCGAGCGCGATGTGCTGCGTGCGGCCGGCATCGATTTGATGCAGGGGTATCTGTTTTGCAAGCCGGCGTTCCAGGCGCTGGGCATCGTCGATCCGGCGTCATGGGGTTGACCTTCAGTGCGGCTGCGGGGTACGGTTAATTGCTGATTTCTGCCCGGCTACCTTGTCGAATGCGCGCTGCAACTACAGCACCGTTCCGGCGCGTTGCAAGTTGGCCAATTTCCTGCCCCGGTGCCTTGTCGCCGCTGGCATCGTGCGACAGCAGCGTGGAGCCGAGCGCGAACCAGTCGTCGCTCGACATCACGCGCCGCGCCAGCGGCAGCAATTCCTGTTCTTCCTTGGCCAGACGTTGCAGCAGATTCTGGCAATAGCGCTCCATCGACTGGCGCAGCGTTTCGATTTGCAAGGCGCTGAGTGCACAGCGCAGGCTGCGGCGCACCAGGCGCAGCAATTCGCAACCGGCCCGGCGCAGCGTGTCGAGGTCGGCCAGCAGCAGATCGGCGTCGCGCGTGGCGCGGCGCACGGCCGGCATCAGCGCGCCTGCGACCCTGCGTTGCTGGCGCGATTCGGAAAACCGGGTCAGCGCATTGAGGTGCGATTCGAGGCGCAGCGGATCAAGGTGCTGCCAGTTCGTTTGCATGTATTGCTGGATGCTGCGGATGAAACTGCGTTCTTTTTTTTGTTCGACCGAGAAGGTCGACAGCGCATAAGTGGCGATTAACATGTCTGCTCCAATTCGGGTTGGTCGGGCGGCTGCCGGCAGCCAGATGTGCCGTGCGGCGGCGCGATTCGGATGCGCTAACGATGGTCACTGATCCAGTGCTGATCCGTCGGCCATCGCGGGTTCGCTGGTGTGCCCGGTGTATCTTTATTTACTACACGAAGTGTATTGGTCCGGCGTGCATAAGTGACTTCTTTTTACAATTTCTCACATCCGGCAAACCTCGGCCATCTCGATCAGTGCGCTTGTGCCGGCAGCGTTGATTGCTGAAAATAAACGGCTTTCATCGCTGCTTGATTGCTCATTCTCAATCATTTTTCTTAGTTTCTCGGTAACAATTGCATGGAGGAATTTCAGATGCCGCAGAGTCGAGGTCTGACTTTTTGCTTTGGTTTTGGCTCCGGTCGTCGCCTGAAGCTGGCGTGATTACAAGAGGAATTGCAGCCATATGTGTGAGCAGCGTTTACCGGCCCCAGTGTCGATTCAGTGGCGCGATGTATTGCGCGTGATGTTGTCTCCTTCACTGCAGGGTTTGGCAGCGATGGTGGCGATCGCGACCATGCCGGCTGCCGCTCAGGACTTGATGGCGTTGTCGCTCGACCAGTTGCAAAATATCGAAGTGGTGAGCGCCTCCAAATTCCCGCAAAAGGCCAGCGAAGCGCCATCGTCGGTCAACGTCATCACCGCTCAGGAAATCGAAACCACTGGTTACCGTACGCTGGCTGATCTGCTGCTCAGCAGATCCGGATTCTACAGCGCTGGCCGGGATGTGTATTTTCCCGAATACGACAATGCTGCCAGCAACCATGGCGTTGCCGTCGGCCTCGATACCGATCGTTACCGCAGGCTGTTTGCAAAATATACGCATGCCGACCTGATGCTGGAATGGATCTTTGGCGAACGCAGCAAGGGCATTGCGACGGCAGCGTATGGCCAGCAGTTCAACGATTCGCGCAGCAATAGCGTGGACCGCTACGTGGCCGCCAGCGCTACCTATCAGCGCGTGCTATCGGCCACGCCGGAGCTCGCTGCCAGCATCAGTTTCAGCCGTTACACTTATACTGGCCACTACGCGTTCGGCTTCGCGCCCATCAATGCCACGCTGGCACGCCTCAAACTGGCCCCCGGGCTGGCGTCATCGGCCAGTATTTACAACTTGCTGGACAAACGCTATGCGGACCCACCCAGCGAGGAGTACTCCGATAACAGCATGCCGCCACGCTATTTGCAATCGATAGGTCAGGACGGGCGCGAGTGGCGCATTGACCTGCGCTACCGGTTCTGATTCATGCGCATCCGACTAGCCTTGCAAGTTCAATGTGCGCTGCTGATCGGCGCGATGTTGTCGCTCTGCTGCGCGCGGGCCGACGCAGATGTCATGACGCGTCCGGAATATGCATTGAAGGCCGCCTTCATCTATAATTTTGCGCTGTTTACGACCTGGCCCGATCGCTTGGATCGGACCATCACCTTGTGCGTGCTGGGTCCGGATCCGTTCGGTGCAGCCCTCGATCCGCTCAATGGCAAGCAAGTAGGCGCTGCCAAACTGGCGGTCCGGCGCATGAAAAACCGCAGCGAGGCGGTGTCCGGATGCCAGATCGTCTTTGTCGCCGAATCCGAGCTCGACAACTATCTCGATGCTCAGGTCGCTCCCGGCGTGCTGACGATCGCCGATAGCAAGGGCGCAGCGCAGCGCGGCATCATGATCGAACTGACCGCCGAAAACAGGAAGATCGGTTTCGAGTTCAACCAAACGAAGGCATTGCAGGCGAGTGTGCCGGTCAGTTCGAAACTGCTGCGTATTGCCAGGAGAGTGTATTGAACATGAAATTCGGGCACAACTTGCCATGGATACAGCGCCACAGCATTGCCACCAAGCTGATGCTGGTCAACCTGTCGACCAGCGCTTGCGCGATATTTTTGGCCGGCATGCTGCTGCTGGCGATACAAGTCTATTTGGCCGGCATTGCGCTGCTGGAACACGCGCGCACCGAAGCGGCGATGACCGGCGCAAACCTGGCGGCGGCGCTGGTGTTCAACGACCGCAAGTCGGCTACCGAAGTGCTCTCTACCCTGAGGGCATTCTCTGAAATTTCGAATGCAACCGTGTTTGACGCCAACAACCAGGTATTTGCGCTCTATGCGCGGCAGGCGGCCCCGGCCATCGTGCCGTATGAGGGAAAGGATTTCTATCGCTTCACCTCGACCCGGCTGATACTGGGCAAATCATTCGATTTTCGCGGCGCTCACCTGGGCACGATCTACATCAATGCCGATCTGGCGCCATCGTACCGGCGCCTGTTCTGGTATGCGGCGGCGGTAGCGCTGGTGATGCTGATGAGTCTGGCGCTGGCGTATGCGGTGCTGGTGCGGTTGCAGCGTTGCGTGACCGCGCCCTTGCTGGCGCTGGCGCAAACAAGCGAGCGCATTTCCAAACAACGCGATTTTTCGATCCGGGCCGATGTGCATGCATCGGCCGATATCGGCTCGCTGGCAAGCGCCTTCAACGCGATGCTGGACCAGATAGAGGCACACGAAGCGGAACTGAAAAGCGAGATTTCGGAACGCCGGCGGGTCGAAGTCAAGCTCGACCGGCTGGCGCATTTCGACAATGTCACCGGTTTGCATAATCGTCACTTCTTCAATGACCGCCTGACCACCGTCGTCAACCGGGCGCGCACATTGAGCGAGCGGGCCGTGCTGATGTTCCTGGATCTGGATAACTTCAAGGCCGTCAACGATATGCTGGGCCATGAAGCAGGCGACGAATTGCTCAAGATCGTGTCCGCACGACTGGAACGCAGCTTGCGTTTTGGCGATACCGTCTCGCGCATCGGCGGCGACGAATTTGCGATCATTCTTGAAAATGTTCCGATCCCGGCCATTGGGGTACAAGTGGCGGAAAAATGCCTGGCCGCACTGTCGGAAGTGTTCCACATCAATGGCACGGCGATCTACATCACTGGCAGCATTGGCATTGTCAGCTGTCCTGACGATGGCATCGAGATGCAGACCTTGCTGAAGTATTCGGATACGGCCATGTATTGCGCCAAGAATGCGGGCAAGAATACATACAAGGTATTCACGCCTTGCATGCAGAGCGCCGCGCAGATGCGCTTTTCGATGGAGAGCAATTTGCGGCGCGCGCTGGAACTCGATCAATTCCTGCTGCTGTACCAGCCCAAGATCGACTTGTGCTCGGGCCGGATCATCGGCGTCGAAGCGCTGATACGCTGGCGCCATCCGGAGCTTGGCATGATCAGTCCGGTCGAATTCATCGCCATCGCCGAGGAAACCGGATTGATCATTCCGATCGGCAACTGGGTGTTGCGCACGGCTTGCCGCCAACTGGCCGATTGGCACCGCGCCGGCTGGACCCGGCTCCAGATGGCGGTCAATATTTCGGGCGGGCAGTTGCGACAAGACCTGTTCGTGCCCCAGATGCTGGGCATCATCGCCGACACCGGTGCGCCGCCGCACGCTCTGGAACTGGAGCTGACCGAAAGCATGCTGATGGATGCCGATCGCCTGACGATCGCAAAACTCGATGCGATCCGCAGCGCTGGCATCGCGCTGGCCATCGACGATTTCGGCACCGGTTATTCGTCGATGAGCTATCTGAAACTGTTCCCGATCAATACCTTGAAGATCGATCGTAGCTTCGTGCATGAATTGCCGATGGATGCCAAGGATGCGGCGATCGCGACAGCAATTATTGCGCTGGCCCGCAGCCTGAAACTGGATGTCGTTGCCGAGGGCGTCGAGACGGCAGAGCAGGCAGCATTCCTGGCCGCTGCCGGATGCAGCAGCGGTCAGGGATTTTTTTACAGCGAACCCGTTGCCCCCGAACAAGTGATCGCACTCATCACCGGGCAGCAAAATATGGCCGATGACGGTTTGGATGGCATGTCCAGATGGCGCGCCGCATGACGCTGCGTGGCAGCGTCGCTCATCGAGCCATGCAACAGGTCAGGGCAATGCCAGCCTGGCGTGAGCGACTGTTCATGACATGCCTGCCATTTTCCGGCATGGCATAGTCAGGTGTGCGGGCAAAAGCGGAAGGTATTCTTGCCCGCGGCCTTGGCCAGATACATGGCGCCATCGGCATTTTTCAATAACTGCGTCGGCGTGGTGCCATCGACGGCGTACATGGCGATGCCGGTCGAGACGCCGACTTGGACTGTTTTTTTGCCAAGATGTATCGGCAAATTCATCGATTTGACGATACGGCCGGCGATGCGCGCCACTTCATCGGTGCTGGCAGGATTGTTCAGCATGACGACGAACTCGTCGCCGCCGAGCCTGGCCACGGTATCCCCCGAGCGCACCTGCGCGACCAGCCTGCGTGCCACCACGATCAGCAAGTCATCGCCGGCTTCATGGCCGAGTGTGTCGTTGACCGCCTTGAAGCCATCGAGGTCAAGAAACATCACCGCCACGTTGCGTTGTTCGCGGTCGATCCTGGCGATCAACTGGACCATCCTATCGATGAGCAAGGCTCGATTTGGCAAGCCCGTCAGCAAGTCGTGAAATGCCAGGTATCGGGTGTCTTCGTTCTTTTCCCACAGTTTGCTGATATCGTTGAAAATGGCGACATAGCATACTGGTTCATCGCAGTCGCTGCGGATGATCGTGATCGATTGCCATGTCAGGAAAATGCTCCCGTCCTGGCGGCGGCTCCAGATTTCGCCTTCCCAGCGGCCATGCTCAGAGATTGCCTGCGCTATCGCTGCATGGAACATCTCATCGTGACGATCCGATTTCAATATGTCGGCCACTCGTCCGACCGCCTCACCGTTGCTGTAACCGGTGATCGCGCTGAAGGCCGGGTTGACCGACAGGATGATCCCGCCACCATCGGTCACCATGATCCCTTCGGCGGTGCTGTCAAAGATGCTGGCTGCGAGCCTCAATTCAAATTCGGCATTCTTGACGGGGGTGATATCGGTATCGAGAGCAAAGAAACCGTTCACGCTGCCATCAAGATCAAGATCGGGAATGTAGTTTGACAGCGTGTAAGCGAGGCTGCCATCGGATTGGGGCAACGTGCGCTCGAAGGTTTGTTTGTGGCCTGCGAGCACGCCACGGATATGGGATTCGTTCAGCGTAAAAAGGGACTGGCCGATAATATCTTGCATCGACGTTCCCAGCAGAGGTATCGCCGGCCCGGCGTCGTTACCGATGTCAGAGCGGTTGATGAAGCGGCAGCGCAAGTGCTTGTACCAATAAGCGACCATACCCGGTATGGCATCGGTGATGGTCTTGATGAACGCTTTGCGCTCTTTCAGGGCCAGAGCCGCCGATTCGGCGACATGGCGCGCTTCCAGCAGCGCCTCTTCGAATTTGCTACGTTCGTTGGCGACAAAAAATACCCATACATAGCTGTCGACGCCGGCCTCGGAGCGCTTCTTGCAGTTCACCATGACCGGAATGCGCCGATTTTTGGTATTGGAAATCTTCAAGTGGATTTCATGCACATGGTCATCGCGCAGCAACATCGGCCAGACATGGGTTTGCAGGAACATGCGGCTCGCCGGCGCGAACAGATTTTCCATCGCCTGCTGCAGCAACTGTTGCGCCGTTGTCTCCATGACCGCCAGCAATTCCGCGTTGGCACGCAGTATTTTGCCCGATGCATCAGTAACTAGCACCGAGCATGGAAATTCATCGAACTCCATCAGGCGCTGCTTCTATGCCAGTGCCAAGATAGGTGCGCATGGCATCGATGACCATCTCCGGTGCGCTCATGTGGGCACAATGTCCGTGCGTATCGAGCACCTTGAGGGTACTGCCCTTCAGATGCTCATGGATATACTCGCCCACGCCTAGCGGGACCAGCGCATCCTCGCCGTGTTGCAGGACCAGGCATGGCCGCGTGACCTTCGGCAGGTCGGCCCGGCTGTCGGAAAAAACGTCGTTTTCGCAAACACGCGCGTCACCTGCGGATCGGTCGAGCAAAAACTGTCGGAGAGTTCGCCCGCGACTTTGCCAGTGCTGGTTTCTCCGGCCACGATCGGGGCCAGATAATGTGCCCATCCGATGTAGTTTTGATCCAACAGTTCGAGCAAATCGATCAGATCTTCGGGCTCAAAGCCGCCAAAATAATCCGGTGGGTGGTTCACGAAGCAAGGCGATGGTCCGATCAGCACCATTCGCTCAAACAAGTGTGGCCTGATGATCGATGCCAGCAAGCCGACGCTGCAGCTGACCGAATGTCCGACAAAAGTGACGTTGCTTTCCAGACCAAGCGCATCGCAGACATCGAGCAAGTCTTGCGCATAGCCTTGTAGGCTGGAATAACGTTGGTCGTCGAAGGAGGTGCGGTCGGATTGTCCGCAGCCCACATAATCAAACAGCACCTGACGGTGGGTGCTGGAAAAAGCCGGTGTGATCCGGCTCCACATCGTCTGGTTGCAACCAAAACCGTGGGCATACAATATGACAGGATCAGCGCTGTTTCCCTGCTGAAGCACATTGTTGCGCTGAAGAACATCCATTTTAATCTCCGATCCGATTGCGCCAAAATTGATGTAATGCAACTTTTTAATCGATTCCAGCGAAATTCTATTTTTACTGATTATGCCAGCGTACAAAAGCAAGTGCAATAAGCAGTCACTGAAATACCCTGCATCGCTCAACGACAATCGCGACCTGAGCGGCAGCTTTGCAGCGCAGCAACGCGCCTGCGCATCATGGCTTTGCGAAACCGGATAAAACAGCGAAAATGGTGCTGCGATGACTTGTCGCAGCGACGCCAGTTTCCCGCAATGTTGGTCGCCGCAGACCCCACTTTCAAGGATCGCCAATGACCATTAAAATCAGCCAGAATTTCGACTCCGGTGCGATCGACGTCGTGCGCGCCGACAGCGCCGACGCCATCGAACTCCATCTGCGCAGCGATAGCGCCGCAGAAATACGCCAGTGGTTCCATTTTCGCGTGCAAGGCGCGCGCGACCAGGCGTGCACGATGCGCTTCCTGAACGCCGGATCAGCTACCTATGCCGATGGTTACAAGGATTACCAGGCGGTGGCCAGCTATGACCGCGAGCACTGGTTCCGGGTCGCCACGTGTTTCGATGGCCAGGTCATGACGATCTCGCACACGCCGCAACAAGACAGCGTCTATTACGCCTATTTCGAGCCGTATTCATGGGAGCGCCACCTGGACTTGCTGGGCGAAGTGGCCGACCATCCTTTGGTGCGCGTGCAAGACCTGGGCCGCAGCGTCGATGGCCGCGACATGAATCTGGTCGTCATCGGCAATCCGGATGCGGCGAAAAAGATCTGGTTCATCGCGCGCCAGCATCCGGGCGAGACGATGGCCGAGTGGTTCATCGAAGGCCTCATCGACGCACTGCTCGATGAGGCCAATCCGTTTGCCCGCAAGTTGCTGGCGCGCGCCGTCTTTTACATCGTGCCGAACATGAATCCCGATGGCGCGGTGCGCGGCAATTTGCGCACCAATGCCTTTGGTACCAACCTGAACCGCGAATGGGTGACGCCGACACTGGAACGCAGTCCGGAAGTGCTGTGCGTGAAAAATCATATCCACGAGACCGGTTGCGACATGTTCTTCGACATCCATGGCGACGAAGCGCTACCGTACAACTTCGTGGTCGGCAACGAGATGCTGGACAATTTTACCGCTAGCCAGGCGACGCAGCAGCAAGCCTTCATCGCGCACTACAAGCAAGCCAGTCCCGACTTCCAGGATCAGTTCGGTTATGGTTCTGGAAAATACCGTCCGGACATGCTCAAGCTCGCGTCCAAATATGTCGGCCACACCTTCGGTTGTCTGGCGCTGACGCTGGAAATGCCATTCAAGGACAATGCCGATTTGCCCGATCCCGAGGTGGGCTGGAACGGCGCGCGCAGCGCGCATCTGGGCGCCGCAATCTTGCAGCCTATCTTGTTGACACTGGATCTGTGATGGGGGTGGAAATCGAACGCAAGTTCCAAGTGTGCGCGGATGGCTGGCGCAGATCAGGCCAGCCGGTCTTGCTGCGCCAGGGCTATTTGTCATCGAATCCGGAGCGTGTGGTGCGGGTGCGCATCGAGGGTGAACTGGCGTGGCTGACGATCAAGGGCCGCAGCGTGGGTGCGCGCCGCGGTGAATGGGAGTATCCGATTGCGCTGCCGGACGCGGCAGAATTGCTCGATCAGCTGTGCGAACAGCCGATCATCGAAAAATACCGGTGCCGCATCGAATTTGCCGGCATGGTCTGGGAAGTAGATGAGTTTTTAGGCGTGAATGCGGGACTGGTGGTGGCCGAGATCGAACTCGACAGCGAAGATCAGGCTTTTGCCAAGCCCGACTGGATCGGGCAAGAAGTCACCGCCGATGCACGCTATTACAATTCCAGCCTGGTCAGGCATCCGTTTTCAAGCTGGTGAGCGCAGCAGGCTTGGTGCTCAGTGGAAATGCTCGGTGCCTTGCGGCGTGTCTTCCGGCATTTCAGGATGCACCAGCTCGCCTGCCGGATCGGCAAACAGCGGCGCGCCGCAATCGTCACAAAATTCGGCGATGTAGTGTTCGTTGTGACGCTTGATCTGCGTGACGCCGGCCGCTTTCAGGTGCGTCAGTATGTCGTCGATCGGCGCTGCCGCGATGCCCATCGTGCCGGGCAGCAGCAGTCCTTCGGCCGGTGTGCCATCTTCATCTTCCTGGCCGTACAGCGGCCAGACGATGCCGTAGATGACTTCCGGCGACTGGCGCAGTGTGAAGCCGACGCGGTATTCGTCGATCTGGCCATCGGCGGCTTCTTCGCCGAAGCCGGCAACGACGGCGCGCAATTCGGATGGCTCTATCGTCAACGTGTGGGTCAGGTAATGCACCGCAGCCCGGATCGACACTGGCCGGATCAGCTTGTCCGCTTCGCGGCAGGCGACGTAATACGCTTCCGGCAACAGCAATTCGATGCCGCAGCCCGGCAACAGACGTGTGATGGTCGGCGTCGCCTGGGCGCGCCACTGCGCGAGCGCGGCGCTGCGCTCGGCGATGAAATTGGCTTGGTTGGCCGGCATTTGCCAGCGAAACAGCGGTGCGCCGACCGGGGCCAGCACGGCCACCAGCAGATAGCGCGTATCGGCCAGGAAAGGCGCGGTCTCGGGCGCCTTGGCCGCCGGCTTCAGCGGCGCGTTTTTTAGCGCCGCCTGCGCCAGCTTGTGTGTCTTGGCGTAGGTTTCGACGTGACTGCGCGGCAACTGGTCGATCGAAAACAGTGTCGGCGCCATCGACATCAGCGCGCCTTCGGCCAGCAAATGGGCTGAAAAATGGGCTGCCAGCGTGGTCAGCTGGTCGGCCGGAATCGGACCTGACGCGATTGAAAAGCGAGTCCAGGCCAGTACCGGTACGGCGACCAGCAGCGCGGTGTAAGGCACAGCCACGCCATTTTCATCGCGCGTGACGCTGGCCGATTCGCTGGCCGCTTCGACACTGTCCATCAACACATCGTAGGCGCTCAAGTCTTCCTTGAACAGGCTGCCCAGAGTCATGTCGATGGTGTCCTGGTGGCCGGTTTTCAGCAATTTCTGGAGTTGCGTATCGAGGCTGTGTTCCCATGCCCGTTCTTCGATGCGGCTCGCTGCCTGGACAATTGCTTGGGCAAAGGTGACCAGACGTGCGCTATCGGCGCTCAGTTTTTGGGATGAATCTTTGGATGGACGACGCATGGCGGTATGAGAGTCAGAGTAGGGTGGAACAACGGATGGCGACCTATCGGACAAGCCTTATGCCCGTATTGTAGTGGATTCGGCCACTTGCCATGTACAAGAATGACAGATCGGGATTGACGGATAAGGAATCAAACAGCGCTAGCGCTAGCGCGATCGCAATGCCATGTGCCCGGGCCTGTGTGTCCTGTTGCTTCGTTAGCGGTGAGCAACAGGCGCCGATGCGCAGCAGATGCATGCAGGATTGTTAACGCAACAACGCCGGACGAATCCGGCGCTGCTGCGCCACCCTGTCGGGCGGCGTGGTGTTGTCGCAGGTTACGCGGCCAGCAACTGGCGCAGCACGAATGGCAAGATGCCGCCATGCTTGTAGTAGTCGACTTCGATCGGCGTATCGATGCGCAACAGCAGTTGCACTTCCTTGGTGCTGCCGTCGGCGCGGTGGATCACCAGCGTCGCTTGTTGCTGCGGCTTGATCTCGCCTTCCAGGCCCTTCAAGTCGAACGTCTCGTTACCGGTGATGCCCAGTGTTTCGACGCTGTCGCTGCCGATGAATTGCAGCGGCAACACGCCCATGCCAACCAGATTCGAGCGGTGGATGCGTTCGAACGAACGGGTGATCACGGCTTTTACGCCCAGCAATTGGGTGCCTTTGGCAGCCCAGTCGCGCGATGATCCGGTGCCGTACTCTTCGCCACCGAATACCATCGTTGGCGTACCTGCGGCCACGTAGCGCATTGCTGCATCGTAGATCGACATTTCTTCGCCGCTAGGCTGGAACTGCGTGATGCCGCCTTCGACTGCGGAGCCATCGGCCTTGGCTGGAATCATCCGGTTCTTGATGCGCACGTTGGCAAAGGTGCCGCGCATCATGATTTCGTGATTGCCGCGGCGCGAACCGTACGAGTTGAAGTCGGCCTTCATCACGCCGTTTTCCTTGAGCCATTTGCCGGCCGGGCCATCTTCCTGGATCGAACCTGCAGGCGAGATGTGATCGGTCGTGATCGAATCGCCGAACACGCCCAGTGCGCGCGCGCCTTCGATGCCAGCGGCGATTACTTTTGGCGTCATCGTGAAGTCGTCAAAAAATGGCGGCTCGGCGATGTATGTCGATTTTGGCCAGTTGTAAACCTGACCTTCGATGGTCGTCACTTTTTCCCACAGCTTGCCCGGTGCGCCCTTGACGTCGGCGTAGTTTTCCTTGAACATTTTTGCGTTCATCGCGAACTTCATCAGCGCGGACACTTCTTCTGACGATGGCCAGATGTCGCCCAGGTAGACATCCTGGCCATCCTTGCCTTTGCCTACAGGTTCGGTCATCAGGTCGGTCGTCATGTTGCCGGCGATCGCGTAAGCGACGACCAGCGGTGGCGATGCCAGGAAGTTCGAACGGATGTTCGGATGGATCCGCGCTTCGAAGTTGCGGTTGCCCGACAATACGGCCGAGGCCACGATGTCATGATCGGCGATCGCTTGGTTCATTTCCGGCGTCAGGTCGCCGGCATTGCCGATGCAGGTCGTGCAGCCGTAGGCGGTCACGCCGAAGCCCAGCTTTTCCATGTATGGCAGCAAGCCGGCAGCGGTCAGATATTCGGTGACGACGCGGGAACCCGGGGCCAGCGAGGTCTTGATGTGCGGCGCCACGGACAAGCCCAGTTCGACGGCTTTCTTGGACAGCAAGCCGGCGGCCAGCATGACGCTCGGGTTCGATGTATTGGTGCACGACGTGATCGCCGCGATCAGCACGTCGCCGCTCTTGATGTCAATGCCATCGGACGTCTGGTATACCTTGGCCAGGTCGGATGCCTTCTTGTTGAAGCCGTTTTCTGCAGCAGGCTTTGAGAACAGTTCGGCGAAATTGGCTTTCATGTTGCCGATTTCGATGCGGTCTTGCGGGCGCTTCGGACCGGCCAGCGATGGCGATACTTGAGCCAGGTCGAGCGTCACGACGCGGGTGTAATCGATGTCGCCGTCATTCGGGATACCGAACATGCCTTGCGCCTTGAAGTACGCTTCAAACGCGGCGATTTCTGCCTTGGTGCGGCCAGTGCCTTCGAAGTATTCGATGGTGGCTTCGTCGACCGGGAAGAAACCCATCGTGGCGCCGTATTCCGGTGCCATGTTGGCCAGC
>JBLHNV010000041.1:0-12880 GCA_047623125.1 Janthinobacterium sp.
ACGTACCAGCATTGCTGGGGCGCCAGACCCAGCCGCTGCGCCGCTTCTAACAGCGGCGCCGGGTGCGGCTTGGCGTGCGCTGTCGTGTCGCCTGATACGACGCACCCTGCATGTTGCAATCCGATCTGGGGTACCAGTGGGTTGGTGAAGCGCTCGGCCTTGTTGGTGACGATGCCCCAGCCCAGGCCAAGCTGTGTCAGGCTGTCCAGCAAGTCGGTGATGCCGGGGAACAGGCTGCTCTTTTCTGCCAGATTGGCTGCATAGTTGGCCAGAAATTCGATGCGCAGCGCTTCGTAGCCTGGGTCTTCCGGGGTCAAGCCGAACGCGACATGGATCATGCCGCGTGCTCCGGCCGATGCGGCCGGGCGCAACAATTCGTAAGGTGTGGCCGGCAAGCCAGCAT
Organism: Janthinobacterium sp.; assembly: GCA_047623125.1. GTDB lineage: Bacteria > Pseudomonadota > Gammaproteobacteria > Burkholderiales > Burkholderiaceae_D > Janthinobacterium. The sequence goes on from JBLHNV010000041.1 coordinate 404, forward strand.
TGGCTTGCAACAGGTTCATCGCGGCAGCCAGGTCCGGTGCGGTGTCGGCCAGCGTACCATCAAGGTCGAACAGAATGGCGCGTGGCGCTTGCAGGGGGGGCGCTTGGATCAGTGTGGTCATGGCATCGTCAAACAGTCAGGGCAGAGGGTGTCAAAACGCCGACAGTCAAGCGTGAATATCGGCGTCGATATGTCGTGCTATGCCGGGCGGTGGCAGGCGACCATGTAATTGACGCTGGTATCGTGACCTAGCGAGTAGATCTTGGTCAGCGGGTTGTAGCCTAGCCCTTTCAATCCATCGACCTCGAGCCCGGCACTGCGCGCGAAGTGCGACAGTTCTGCCGGCGTGATGAATTTGTCGTAATCGTGCGTGCCCTTGGGCAGCATGCGCAGCAGGTACTCGGCGCCGATGATGGCAAACAGATAGGATTTCGGATTGCGGTTCAGCGTCGAGAAGAACACATGACCGCCGGGCTTGACCAGATTGCAGCAAGCCTGGACGATGGCGGCCGGGTCAGGTACGTGCTCCAGCATTTCCATGCAGGTGACGACGTCGTACTGGCCGGCTTCGCGCGCAGCCATGGCTTCGGCCGAAATGAGTTCGTAGTGTACTTGCACGCCCGATTCCAGACTGTGCAGGTCGGCCACTTGCAGCGCCTTTTCGGACAGGTCGACGCCGCTCACCGTGGCGCCTTTTTTCGCCATCGCTTCGGTCAGGATGCCGCCGCCGCAGCCGATGTCGATGACCTTCTTGCCAGCCAATGGCACGCGGGCGTTGATCCACTCCAGGCGTAATGGGTTGATTTCGTGCAACGGTCGAAATTCGGATGTCGGGTCCCACCAGCGGTGGGCCAGGGCGCTAAATTTTTGGATTTCCAGGGGGTCTGCGTTCATGCACTGAATCATAACGGCAATTCGTCACCTCTGCAAAACAGACGTAAAAAAACCCCGCTTGAGCGGGGTTTTTGGTCGTTCGCTGAAAGCAAACGTCAGGCTACAGCAGCAATTACTTGGTGCGGGTGCCGACGACTTCGATTTCTACGCGACGATTTTGGGCGCGGCCAGCTGCTGTCTTGTTGTCAGCAATCGGTTGCTTCTCGCCTTTGCCTTCGGTGTAGACGCGGCTCATTTCGATGCCTTTCGACACCATGTAAGCCTTGACGGCTTCAGCGCGACGCATCGACAGTTTCTGGTTGTAAGCATCGGTGCCGATCGAGTCAGTATGGCCGACGGCGATAACGACTTCCAGGTTCATGTTTTTGATTTTCGAGCTCAGCTCATCGAGCTTTGCTTTGCCTTCTGGTTTCAGTGCCGACTTGTCAAAATCAAAGAATGCATCAGCGGCGAAGCTGACTTTTTCCGATGTCGGTGCTGGTGCTGGTGCCACGACTGCTGGTGGCGCTGGTGGTGCTGGTACGACTGCTGGTGCAGGTGCTACGCACTTGCCGTCTTGCAATGTTTCTGGAGCGACGCACAGTGGAACATCGCAACCTGGAACCGCATCAGCCGGTGTCCAGGAGCTCGTACGCCAGCACAGGCCGAACGGATCACGCACGATCACGCCGCGTGCATCTTGCACATAAGCACCCTTGTTAGGCGTTGGTGCCATCAGGTCTGTCGTCAGTGGTGCGAACGGTGGCGACGTAGGCTTTTGAGCCGAAGCCGTTGTGCAGGCAATCACTGCGGAAGCAGCGAACAACATTTTTACGAATTTATTCATTATTTTTTCCTTTCGGGGATGGTATCCGCAGAGAACTGCGCGACTGGAACTGCGTGGCAAGATTTTAGCATGCAGTTTAGCAACATTCATTCCAGATTGCGAAACAAGCAATTAACTTCCCGACCATTTTGCCACAGGCATTGGCAGTGCACGATAATCATTAATTCAAAGTTTTCCTGATTTGGATCTGGACGTTGTTTTTTCACAACCAGTTGGTCGTATTGTGACGTTCAAGTTACCAAACGATCGTGATTCGAGCGTTGATCAGACCGTGCATCGGCTTGAACCTGGTGCCGTTCGCCCTGCACTGACCTGCGCCGCCAATTGTGACGGTAGCGGGTGCGCATGCTAAAATCCGCGGCTGGACTGTCGAAAGTGTACCTGTAACAATAGGTGCCGTGGCAGTCGAGCAGATGCAACACATATAGCGTGTAACAGCTAAGTTTAACCACAGCCAAAGACCAGTCGACTCGCCCATGGATCAATTCGCAAAAGAAACAATTCCTATTTCCCTCGAAGAAGAGATGCGCAAGAGCTATCTCGATTACGCGATGAGCGTGATCGTCGGCCGCGCTCTGCCCGATGTGCGCGATGGCTTGAAGCCTGTGCATCGCCGGGTGCTGTTCGCGATGCATGAAATGAACAACGTGTGGAACCGCCCTTATGTGAAGTGCGCGCGCGTGGTGGGTGAAACGATGGGTAAATACCACCCGCACGGCGACGCGTCGATCTACGACACGCTGGTGCGGATGGCGCAAGATTTTTCGCTGCGCTACACGCTGGTCGATGGCCAGGGGAACTTTGGCTCCGTCGATGGCGACAGTGCTGCCGCGATGCGTTATACCGAGTGCCGACTGGACAAGATCGCCAGCGAAATCCTCGCTGACATCGACAAGGATACCGTCGATTTCGTGCCAAACTATGACGGCAAGGAGCGCGAGCCGTCGGTAATGCCGACCCGCGTTCCTAATCTGTTGATCAATGGTTCGTCCGGCATTGCGGTCGGCATGGCAACCAACATTCCGCCGCACAATATTACTGAAGTGATCGACGGGGCGCTGTATGTATTGCGCAATCCCGATTGCACGATCGACGAACTGATCGAAATCATCCCGGCGCCGGACTTTCCGACCGCCGGCATCATCTATGGCGTGTCCGGCGTGCGCGACGGTTATCGCACCGGGCGCGGGCGCGTCGTGATGCGGGCCAAGACCCACTTCGAGGAATACGGCAAGGAAGGCGGGCGCATCGCGATCATCGTCGACGAACTGCCATACCAGGTCAACAAGAAGTCCTTGCTGGAGCGCATCGCCGAGAACGTACGCGACAAGAAGCTGGAAGGCATTTCCGATATCCGCGATGAGTCCGACAAGTCCGGCATGCGCGTCGTGATCGAATTGAAGCGCAATGAAGTACCGGAAGTGGTGCTCAATAATCTGTACAAGCAAACCCAGTTGCAAGACACGTTCGGCATGAACATGGTGGCGCTGGTCAATGGCCAGCCGAAGCTGCTCAATCTGAAGGAAATGCTGCAATGTTTCCTGTCGCACCGGCGCGAAGTGGTTACGCGGCGCACCGTGTTCGAACTGCGCCGGGCGCGCGAGCGCGGCCATGTGCTGGAAGGCCTGGCCGTGGCACTGGCCAATATCGACGATTTCATCGCCATCATCAAGGCGGCGCCCACACCGCCGCTTGCCAAGCTTGAGCTGATGGCGCGGCCGTGGGATTCGTCGGTCGTGCGCGAAATGCTGGCCCGCACCGGCGATGGCACTACGCCCGGCGGCATCGATGCCTTCCGCCCCGCGCATCTGCCCAAGCATTACGGCATGCAAGAAGATGGCTTGTACAAGCTGTCGGACGATCAGGCGCAGGAAATTTTGCAGATGCGTTTGCAGCGTTTGACCGGTCTGGAGCAAGACAAGATCGTTGGCGAGTACAGGGATGTGATGACGCACATCGCCGATTTGCTCGACATTTTGTCAAAGCCCGAGCGCGTCACGATCATCATTACCGACGAGATGACGCTGGCCAAGAACGAATACGGCATCGGCAACAAGGATGTGCGCCGCTCGCAAATCGAACTGAACGCGACCGACCTGGGAACGGAAGACTTGATCACGCCGCAAGACATGGTCGTGACCTTGTCGCACACCGGTTACATGAAGGCGCAGCCGATGTCCGAATACCGCGCGCAAAAACGCGGCGGGCGCGGCAAGCAAGCGATGGCGACCAAGGAAGAAGACTGGATCGACCAGCTTTTCATTGGCAATACGCACGATTACATACTGTGCTTTTCCAACCGTGGCCGCATGTACTGGCTGAAGGTATGGGAAGTGCCGCAGGGCTCGCGCAATTCGCGCGGCAAGCCGATCGTCAACATGTTTCCGTTACAAGATAACGAGAAGATCACGGTCATCTTGCCACTGTCGGGCGAAAACCGGAGCTTCCCGGAAGACCATTATGTGTTCATGTCGACCAGTCTGGGCACCGTCAAGAAGACGCCGCTGCGCGACTTCAGCAATCCGCGCAAGGCCGGCATCATCGCGGTTGACCTTGATGATGGCGACTTCCTGATTGGCGCCGCTCTGACCGATGGCAAGCACGACGTGATGCTGTTTTCCGACGCCGGCAAGGCGGTGCGCTTCGATGAAAACGATGTGCGTCCGATGGGGCGTACCGCACGCGGTGTGCGCGGCATGAATCTTGAGGATGGCCAGCACGTGATCGCGCTGCTGGTTGCCGAAAACGAGCAGCAGTCAGTGCTGACGGCGACCCAGAACGGCTACGGCAAGCGCACGCCGATCACTGAGTATACGCGCCACGGGCGCGGCACCAAGGGCATGATCGCGATTCAGACCAGTGAGCGCAACGGCCCGGTCGTCGCCGCCACGCTGGTCGACGTGGCCGACGAGATCATGCTGATCACGACTGGCGGCGTGCTGATCCGTACCCGTGTGGCCGAGATTCGCGAGATGGGCCGTGCGACGCAGGGCGTGACTTTGATCGCTGTCGAGGACGGTACCAAGCTGTCGGGCTTGCAGCGCATCGTCGAAGCCGAGATTGACGCCGAGATTGAAGCCGAGATTGAAGCCGAAGCCAATGCTGGCGCCGAAGCCGGCAGCGCACCCCTGCTTGACGCCGGGACCGACGCTGCGGCCGACGATGTCAAGCCAGAGCCGGATGCCGAGCCGCAGTAAGCAGCCATCTCCCTGCTCTTGATTCTTCCGGCATGGAATTTTATTGTACTGCCAAGCGCGCTGCGATTGGCAAGCGCAAGCCGGAGTGGGGAGTTGACGTTGGAATTGAAGTCGGAGCCGGAGTTGGCGTGAAACCGTTGCTTCGACGCAGGAATATCAAAGGAATCGCATCTTGACGCACATTTACAACTTCTCGGCCGGTCCGGCTGTGCTGCCGAAGGAAGTGCTGGCCCAGGCTGCTGCCGAAATGCTCGACTGGCATGGCAGCGGTATGTCCGTGATGGAAATGAGCCATCGCGGCCCCGAATTCATCTCGATTTACCAGGCCGCTCAGCGCGACTTGCGTGCGCTGCTGGCGGTGCCCGACAATTACAAAATTTTGTTCCTGCAAGGCGGTGGCCTGGCCGAGAACGCGATCGTGCCGATGAACCTGGTCGGGCGCTGCGCGCAGCCGGCCACAGTCGATTTCATCCATACCGGCTCCTGGTCCGGCAAGTCGATCAAGGAAGCGGCCAAGTACGCGAACGTCAACGTCGCTGCCTCGTCGCAAGCCAATGGCTTTGACACGGTGCCGCCGCAAGCTGGCTGGAAACTGACGCCGGGCGCGGCCTATCTGCACATTTGCACTAACGAAACCATCGACGGTACCGAATACCAGCAGGCGCCCGATCTTCCCGCCGATACGGTGATCGTGGCCGACATGTCGTCGCATATCCTGTCGCGCGTCATCAATGTGGCGCAATACGGTGTCATTTTCGGCGGCGCACAAAAAAACATCGGCCCTGCCGGCCTGACTTTGGTCATCGTGCGTGATGACTTGCTGGGTGCGGCGCTGCCGATCTGCCCGTCAGCCTTCGACTGGAAGACCGTGGCCGAGCATGATTCAATGTACAACACGCCACCGACCTATGCGATCTATATCGCTGGTCTGGTGTTCCAGTGGCTGCTGCGCCAGGGCGGCGTGGCGGCGATAGAGCAGGCCAACATCGCCAAGGCGGCGCTGTTGTACGCAGCGCTTGATGCTGACGATTTCTATCAGAACCGCATAGACCCGCGCTACCGTTCGCGCATGACGATCCCGTTTTTCCTGAAGGATGAAGCGCACAACGCGCGCTTCCTGGCTGGCGCCAAGGCGCGCGGCTTGCTGCAGCTGAAGGGCCACAAGTCCGTCGGCGGCATGCGCGCATCGATTTACAATGCGATGCCGATGGCTGGCGTACAGGCGCTGGTCGATTATTTGAACGAATTTGCGGGCCGGCGTGCAACTACGGCATGATTGTGCGCCGATGATTGCCGCCAGCAAAACATGGCCGCAAGATGCAGTGACAGACACCAGCGGCCTTCAACATAGCCCCCGATCCAACTGACGATAACAGTAACCCAGCCGACGATGACAGACAAACTCACACCGCTGCGCCAGCAGATCGATGCAATCGATGCGCAAATCCTTGAATTATTGAACCACCGCGCGCGCCTGGCGCAGCAAGTCGGTCACGTCAAGGCGGAAACGATGGCACCGGTGTTCCGGCCCGAGCGCGAGGCTCAGGTCTTGCGCAGCGTGGCCGAGCGCAATCCAGGCCCGCTGATCGACTTCGACGTGCAAACCATCTTCCGCGAAATCATGTCGTCGTGCCGCGCACTGGAAAAGCGCGTCACGGTCGCCTATCTGGGGCCGGTCGGCACGTTCAGCGAGCAAGCCGTGTACCAGCAATTCGGCCACGCCGTCGATTGCTTGCCGTGCGAATCGATCGATGCGGTGTTTCGCGCCGCCGAGGCGGGTACCGCCGATTTTGGCGTGGTGCCGGTAGAGAATTCGGCCGAAGGCGCGGTCAGCCGCAGCCTTGACCTGTTGTTGCAAACGAGCTTGATCATCAGCGGCGAAGTGGCGATTCCGGTCCATCACAGCCTGATGACGAAAAGCGGCATAATGGATGGCGTGAGCGTCATTTGCGCCCATTCGCAAGCGCTGGCGCAGTGCCAGGCCTGGCTCAATCAGCACTACCCGCAGGTCGCACGGCGCTCGGTGGCATCGAATGCGGAAGCGGCGCGCCTCGCCGGCGAGGACGCCAGTTTTGCCGCGATCGCCAGCGAAATGGCGGGCCAGCAATACAAGCTCGGCGTCGTGCAAGCCCACATCCAGGACGATCCGCACAATCGCACGCGCTTTGTCGTGATCGGCCGGATGCAGACGGCGCCGTCGGGACGCGACCAGACGTCGCTGGTGCTGGCCGTGCCGAACAAGGCGGGTGCGGTGCATCAGTTGCTGGCGCCGCTGGCCAAGCATAATGTATCGATGACGCGTTTTGAGTCGCGCCCGGCCCGCATGGGGAGTTGGGAGTATTATTTTTATGTCGATCTCGAAGGTCATGTGCAAGATGCTGCAGTGGCGCAGGCACTGCTCGAACTGAAACAGAATGCTGCATTTTTCAAGGTGCTGGGTTCGTATCCGCTGAGTTTGTAATTTTCTCTCGCGCTGCCTCGCCCCTGGTCCACAATCCCTGCTCCGCTTGTAACAGAGGGGCGTTATACTTTTTGGAGTAGCCTCATGTCCACACAATTTGGTCCCGAATACGTCCGCGCCATCGCGCCTTACCAGAGCGGCAAGCCGATCGCCGAAGTCGCACGCGAATTCGGTCTCGATCCGGCAGCCATCGTCAAGCTGGCGTCAAACGAGAACCCATTCGGTTTGCCAGAATCGTCCAGGCAGGCGATGCTCGTCGCGGCGCTCGATCTGGGGCGCTACCCGGATGCCAACGGTTTCGAGCTGAAGGCGGCGCTGTCAAGCAAGTACGACGTGCCGCAAGACTGGATCACGCTGGGCAATGGTAGCAACGACATCCTCGAAATCGCTGCGCACGCCTTGGTCCAGTCCGGCCAGGCGATCGTGTATGCGCAGTACTCGTTCGCCGTCTACGCGCTGGCCACGCAAGGCCTGGGCGCGCGCGCGATCGTGGTGCCGGCCATTGCCGAGGGCCACGACAAGTTTGGCCACGATTTGCCGGCCATGCTGGCCGCCATTGATCCTGAGACGCGTCTGGTGTTCATCGCCAATCCAAATAACCCGACCGGCACCTTTTTGCCGGCGGTGCAACTGGAAGCGTTCATTGCGCAAGTGCCGAGCCACGTCGTCGTCGTGCTGGACGAGGCTTACAACGAATTTCTGGACCCGGCCCAGCAGTATGAATCGAGCGCCTGGGTCCGGAAATATCCGAACCTGTTGATTTCGCGCACGTTTTCAAAAGCCTACGGATTGGCCGGTCTGCGCGTTGGCTTCGCAATCGCGCAGCCAACATTGACCGACTTGATGAACCGGATCCGTCAGCCATTCAATGTCAATTCGATGGCGCAGGCGGCGGCAATTGCGGCGCTGGACGACATCGATTTTCTCGAAAAAAGCGCAAGCAACAACGCGGCCGGCTATCGGCAACTGACTGCCGCGTTTGATGCGCTGGGGCTGGAATACGTGGCCTCCTACGGCAATTTCGTGCTGGTGCGCGTCGGTCTTGAGGATGACGCCGGTGCGCGCGTCAATCTGGCATTGCTCAAACAAGGCGTCATCGTGCGTCCGGTCGCCAGCTACGGCTTGCCGCAATGGTTGCGCATTTCGATCGGCTTGCCAGAGGAAAACGCGGTCTTCATCGCGGCACTGAATCAGGCGATGCATCAGGCCACGGATGCGATCTCAAGCCGGGCCATCGCTTGAGCGATCCTTTGCTCGGCAAGGTCGTCGTCTTCGGTGTCGGGCTGATCGGCGGATCGTTTGCATTGGCCTTGAAGCAGGCTGGCGCCGTCGCTTGCGTGGTCGGCATCGGGCGCTCGCAAGCGAGTCTGGCGCGCGCGCTTGAACTGGGCATCATCGATGTCATCGGTGACGACCTTGGCGTAGCATTGACGGGCGCCGACCTGGTTCTGATCGCGGCGCCGGTCGCACAGACGGAAAGCATTCTCGCGGCGATTGCGCCGCATTTGCAGCTGGGGACCGTCGTCACCGATGCCGGCAGCACCAAGGCCGATGTCGTGGCCGGCGCGCGGCGCGCCTTGCAGTGCAAGGTGGGGCAATTCGTGCCGGGACACCCGATCGCCGGACGCGAAACCAACGGACCCGATGCCGCCATCGTTGACCTGTATCAGGGCAAGAAAACAGTGCTGACGCCTCTGCTTGACAATACCGCGCTGGACGTCGAGCGAGTCGCCGCTTGCTGGCGCCTGTGCGGCGCCATCATCCATCACTTGAGCCCCGAGCAGCACGATCAGGTGTTTGCTGCAGTGAGTCATTTGCCGCATTTGCTGGCTTATGCGCTGGTCGACCAGATCGCGCAGGCGCAAAATTCGGCCTTGCTGTTCCAATATGCGGCCAGCGGCTTTCGCGATTTCACGCGCATCGCCGGATCATCGCCGGAGATGTGGCGCGACATCAGTCTGGCCAATCGATCGGCATTGCTGGACCAGTTGGATGCTTATCAGGCACAATTGACGCACTTGCGTGCCAGCCTGGCGGCCGACGACGGTGCGGCGCTGGAGGCGGTCTACGCCAACGCGCAACGCGCGCGCAAGCAATGGGGCGCGGCGATCGAAGCGGCGGAGCCGCCAGCGCAATAAGTTCGCCGCCGCGCATGCTGGTCGTTGATCGGCACTGGCGCTGCGCTGCCCGGTCGCCGCAGGCGCGCAGTAGAAAACACCATCATCGAACCATCAAATGCCGGAACAAGGAAACAGCATGACGCAGCAAACATATTATCCGGAATATATCGATCTGGCGCCGGTTCAGCAAGTTGGCGGCGTGATCAAGTTGCCCGGCTCGAAAAGCATTTCCAACCGTATCTTGCTGCTGGCCGCGCTGGCCGAAGGCACCACTTCCATCCTGGATTTGCTAGCTTCCGACGATACCTCCGTGATGCTGGACGCGCTGCGCAAGTTGGGCGTGCCGTGGCAGGAAAAGTCGGCCACGTTGCACCAGGTGCAAGGCGTGAACGGTGCTTTTCCGCAGCAAAACGCCGACTTGTTCATGGGTAATGCCGGTACCGCAATTCGTCCGTTGACCGCTGCGCTGGCCGTCATCGGCGGCGATTACACGCTGCATGGCGTGGCGCGCATGCATGAAAGGCCGATAGGCGACCTGGTTGATGCGTTGAATGCGATCGGCGCCCGCATCGATTACACTGGCAATCCGGGTTTTCCGCCGCTGCGCATACGCAGCGGCCACATGACGACATCGAGCGTGAACGTGGCCGGCAACGTCTCGAGCCAGTTCCTGACCGCGTTGCTGATGGTGGCGCCCCTGATGGCGAAGCAGCATGCTGTGACGGTGCATGTCATCGGCGAACTGATTTCAAAGCCGTATATTGAAATTACGCTGAACCTGATGCGCCGCTTCGGCGTCGATGTGGTGCGCGATGGCTGGCAATCGTTCACGATTGCTGCCGGTCAGTCGTACCGCAGTCCGGGAGTCATCCAGGTTGAAGGCGATGCCTCGTCGGCATCCTATTTCCTGGCGGCCGGCGCGATCGGCGGCGCGCCGGTGCGCGTCAATGGCGTCGGCAAGGACAGCATCCAGGGCGACGTGCGCTTTGTCGAAGCGCTGGAGCGGATGGGGGCGCGCATCACGATGGGCGACAATTGGATAGAAGCGAGTTCGGATGGCGTGCTGAAGGCGATCGACATGGACTTCAACCATATTCCGGACGCCGCGATGACGATCGCGCTCGCTGCGCTGCATGCCGACGGCACTAGCGTGTTGCGTAACATCGGCAGCTGGCGGGTCAAGGAAACCGACCGCATCGCAGCGATGGCGTGCGAATTGCGCAAACTTGGCGCCGAAGTCGAGGAGGGTTCTGACTATCTGCGGGTGACGCCGCCCAAGGTGATGCAAGGGGCAACCATCGATACTTATGACGACCATCGGATGGCGATGTGCTTTTCGCTCGCCGCGCTCGATGGCTTCGTTTTGCGCGGCTGCGCTGTCCGCATCAACGACCCGCGCTGCGTGGCCAAGACGTTCCCCGATTATTTCACCGCATTTTCCGCCATCGGGCAGCCCAGTTGAGGGCGCCCTGGCATTGAAGCGATAGTGCCAGATGCTCCGGATCGAACCAGATCAGACTGAATTGATTCACCATGAAGAAATAAAAAAATGTCCACTTCCTCCATTCCTGTAATCGCCATCGACGGCCCGACCGCTTCCGGCAAGGGTACGGTCGCGCATTTGGTGGCCGACAAGCTCGGTTTCCATTATCTCGATTCCGGTGCGCTGTACCGGCTGACGGCTTTGACGGCGCTGCGCCGCGGCACGAACTTGCATGACGAGCATGCGCTGTCCAAGCTGGCCGAACACTTGCCGTGCACATTTTCCGGTGCCGGCGTGATGCTGGCGCATGAAGACGTGACGGACGCGATACGCGCCGAAGAGGTCGGTAACGTGGCTTCGGTGATCGCCGCGTTGCCACAGGTACGGCAAGCCTTGTATGGCTTGCAACTGGGCTTTCGCAAAGCGCCGGGCCTGGTGGCCGACGGGCGCGACATGGGTACGGTCATTTTTCCGCACGCCACGTTGAAAGTGTTTTTGACGGCCAGCGCCGAAGCGCGCGCTGAGCGCCGCTACAAGCAATTGATAGGCAAAGGCATTTCTGCTATTATGGAAGACCTTCTGCTAGATTTGAATGCGCGAGACGAACGTGATACTCACCGTGCGATCGCGCCTTTGCAGGCAGCTGAAGGTGCGCATGTCCTGGATACATCGAACATGACGATTGCCGAGGCAGTCGACGCGGTGTTGAAGTGGCATGCGACGGCGAAGTCGCTGTAATCGCTCTGTCGAGCGATGTTGGTCCACCGGCGCAGCCGGTGCAGTGTGGTGGCAGGGTAACTCCTGCCATGTGTTTAACCTAACCCAGTTTAAGACGCGCCCTGCGTACTCTGCTGGTCAACTTGTGTGAGCCCTATGTCTACTGTTACATCTACCGAGTCCCAAGGTATGGAAAGTTTTGCCGCGCTCTTCGAGGAATCGTTGTCGCGTCAGGATATGCGCTCTGGCGAAGTCATTTCCGCTGAAGTCGTGCGTCTCGATCACAATTTCGTGATCGTCAATGCCGGCCTCAAATCCGAAGCATTCATCCCTGTCGAAGAATTCAAGAACGACCACGGCGAACTGGAAGTCCAAGTTGGCGACTTCGTTTCCGTGGCGATCGAATCGTTGGAAAACGGTTTCGGCGATACCATTTTGTCGCGCGACAAGGCCAAGCGCCTCGCTTCGTGGCTGGCGCTGGAAAAAGCGATGGAATCGGGCGAGATCGTCGTCGGTACCGTCAATGGCAAAGTCAAGGGCGGTCTGACCGTTCTGACCAACGGCATCCGCGCGTTTCTGCCGGGTTCGCTGGTCGATACGCGTCCTGTCAAGGATACGACGCCATTCGAAGGCAAGACGCTGGAATTCAAGGTCATCAAGCTTGACCGCAAACGCAACAACGTCGTTCTGTCCCGCCGTGCGGTGATCGAAGCGTCGATGGGCGAAGAGCGTCAGAAGCTGATGGAAACCCTGTAAGAAGGCACCGTTGTCAACGGTAT
>JBLHNV010000042.1:0-12792 GCA_047623125.1 Janthinobacterium sp.
CGCTGTTCTTGTGGATGGGGGAGATCCTGTTTCGCAGCAAGCTTTCCGACAATATGTTCAATGGCCTGGCACCATGGTTAAACCGGCTGCCGGGGCGTCTGCTGCATGTCAATATCATCGGCTGTGCCATCTTTGCCGCAGTCTCGGGCTCTTCGGCGGCCACTTGCGCCACGATAGGCAAGATCACTTTGCCAGAACTGAAAAAACGCGGTTATCCTGACGACATTTCGATCGGGACTCTGGCTGGCGCCGGGACTCTGGGATTGCTGATTCCGCCTTCGATCATCATGATCGTGTACGGCGCGGCCACCAATGTCTCGATTGCCAAATTATTTATTGCCGGCGTGCTTCCGGGCATCTTGCTTGGCTTGCTGTTCATGGGATATGTGATGGTCTGGTCGCTAATGCACCCGGGTGCGATACCCGAGGCCGATACCGATTCCACGTTCCGGCAAAAGTTGTATGCCTCGCGGCATCTGATTCCGGTCATGAGCCTGATCGCGATGGTACTTGGCTCGATCTACTCCGGCATCGCGACGGCAACCGAAGCGGCCGCGCTGGGTGTGGCCGGCTCGCTGATCCTGTCAAAAATCGAGGGCACGCTTAACTGGGCATCCTTTAAAGATGGCCTGCTGGCGGGTACGCGCCTGTACTGCATGATCGGCTTCATCCTGGCCGGCGCGTCATTTCTGACCTTGTCAATGGGTTTCATCGGGCTGCCACGTCATTTGGCCGAATTTGTCGGGTCATTGAACTTGTCACCCGCCATGCTGCTTCTTGCGCTGGTCGTGTTTTTCATTGTGCTGGGTTGTTTTCTGGACGGAATTTCGATCGTGGTCTTGACGATGGCGGTGCTGTTACCGACGGTCGAGAAGGCCGGGATTGATCTGCTCTGGTTCGGCATTTTCATCGTACTGGTCGTTGAAATGGCACAGATCACGCCGCCGGTTGGCTTCAACCTGTTTGTCCTGCAAGGCTTGACCAAGCGCGAAATCACCTACCTGGCCTGGGTTTCAATGCCGTTGTTTGCATTGATCGCCTTCGCGATCGTGCTGATCTATCTGTTCCCGGGCATCATCACCGCATTGCCGGCAATGATGATGTGACAGTTTGGACGCGGGATCTCATATGCGGTGCCGCCTTCATAGTGGCACCGCTTGCAATGAAATTGTGGAGAGGAAGAAAATGTTTAAAAGCGATACAAGCGATACAAGCGATACACGGAGCACATTGACCGCGCAGCAATTGCGCACGCTGTGCCGTTCAGGTCAGTTTTCAGGAACGACGTCAGGCATGGTGCAGGGAAACGTGCAGGCAAATCTGTTGATCCTGCCGCGTGAATATGCCTATGAATTCCTGTTGTTTTGTCAGCGTAATCCAAAATCCTGCCCGTTGATTGAAGTGCTCGATGCCGGACAATTCACGCCGAGCTGTGCGCCGGATGCGGATTTAAGACATGATTTACCTGCCTACCGGGTCTTTGAAAACGGCATTTTGTCGCGCGAGGTTTCGGATGTCGGCACCTTGTGGCGCGATGATTTCGTGAGTTTTCTGATTGGTTGCAGTTTTTCATTTGAAAGTGCCATTCTTGATTCGGGTATCGGCTTACGTCATATCGAGCAAGGACGCAATGTGGCGATGTACAAGAGCACGCGCCCCTGCCTGCCGGCGGGGCGTTTTCAGGGCAATATGGTGGTCAGCATGCGTCCTATCAAAAGCCTGGACATCGCCCGGGTGGTGGAGATTTCGGCACGTTATCCACACGTGCATGGCGCGCCGGTACATATTGGGCACCCTGAACTGATCGGTATCGCCGATATCAACCAGCCCGATTTTGGCGATCAGGTGGACATTGCAGCGGATGAGTTGCCGGTATTTTGGGCCTGCGGCGTGACGCCGCAATATATCGTGGAGCAAAGCGGCATACCGTTTTGCATCAGTCACTCACCCGGTAAAATGTTTGTCACGGAGTTACGTAACGATTAGTATCTCAATGGGCGGTGCATGTCAAACCGTGCGCGCACGACGATCGCGCAGCAAAGCAGCCTTGCTGGCAGGCGCACAGCGCGCTTGCCAGTCGGTCGCCAGGATCATCGCGGCAAGATGGCCGTCGGCCGAATGTCGTCTGTGTGCGCTTGGGCACGTTGCAAGGTGTCGTGGCGTCGCTCGTCTGCCAGCCTGAATCAACGTGCTCAAGAGCGAATCCGGAGCGATATTTTGCTGCTGGAGCTTGATCAATCAGTAGCGCCAGCAGGGTTTCGGTTTGTGCTTCTTGTTTGTGCGTCTATAGTATTGGCGTGGCGCGATGGTCTTCCCATGGCGCCACAAGCGCGCCTGCAGGATTTACCGCGAACTCGAACTGAAGCGCCAGCTGACGCGGCCCGAATTGGTACCAGAGTCAGTCACTGTGAGCCTGAGCTGGCGCGCTCCGATCAGTTCTCCAGTGGCGGCGGAATCAGGACGAATTTTCCTACATGGGTTTTTTCCAGGAATGCCTTCTGGGCTTGAACAATCTGTTCCAGCGGGAAAGATTTGGCCACCAGGGGACGCAGTTCCGCGCGCTCAATATAGCCAATCAGGTTCGGGAAAACCGCCTCGTCCCAAGCCGTGCAGCCAATGAGAGTCAGGTCTTTCAGATAGAAGGTACGCATGTCCAATGCCACCAGCGGCCCTCCGATGGCCCCCGAGGATGCGTAGCGGCCACCACGCTTGAGCACTTTGAGCAGGTCGCCAAAGGCGGGGCCGCCCACGTTGTCGATGATGATGTCAACGCTGTCTTCGCCGAGGCTTGAAATGATATCGTCCTGGCGGTCGATGACTCGATCCGCTCCGATCAAACGTACCTGCGCCATCTTGGATTTGCCGGCAATGGCCGTTACCCGGGCGCCCCTGCGCTTGGCCAGCTGCACGGCTGCCGAACCGACACCCCCCGAAGCGCCGGCAATGAGGACATGATCACCCTTGCCAACTCCGGCGCGATGCAGCATGTTTTCGGCGCTTCCGTAAGCGCAGGGAATGGCGCCGAGTTCAGCATCGCTCCAGTCGCATTGCACGGCAAAAACCTCGGACGCGGGTACTTTGACAAACTGAGCGAACGCGCCGTCGAAGTCCGAGGCCATCCAGACATTATTCATGGAGCCGAAACCGTCGGGACGCATACAGGGGCGCACCAGCACGCGCGAACCGATGAGGCGTTCGTCGCCACCGGGGGCCACTGCCACTACCCGAGCACAGCAATCGGTGCCCTGGATGAGAGGGAACGGTGTTGCCGCATTCCAGCCACCATCAGCCTTTGTTGCGGCAGATGCGTCCTGGGCCGTCACCGTGCTGGCGGTGTCCGTTGTCACCGAAGCGGAGTACCAGCCCAAGCGGGTATTGATTTCTGTGTTGTTCACGCCGGCGGCCAGCACCTGCAGCAGCACTTCACCCGGGCCGGGTGTCGGCACCGGCACGTCGCAGTACTGCAGCTTGTCATAACCACCATTGCCGGTGGTGACGACCGCTTTCATGCTTCTTGCGCTATTTTCAAATGGATACCGCGCACCAGGTCCGGATTTGTCTTTTACTTGTTCCAACGAGTTACCTGCTTTCTGTTTGATCTATCGGTTCAAGGACTCTGTGCGCTTGCGCATCACCGCACGCCATCGCCGCCGTATGTTGCGCCGTGTATTACGCCGTGTATCAGTTAACGGCCTTCAAGCCAATAAAATGAATGAAACTATCGCGGCGCTAACCTGATGCGCCAGCTGTCACATCACCTTGACCGTCCTGCCGATGAACAGCACCGGTCCGCTAGGCTTGCCGGTCGGCGAGCCGCGTTCTGGTTCCAGCGTAATCTCGAACAATTGATTCGCCATCGTCAACGGCAGTTTGTCGAGCGCGACGCGCAGCGATTGCCCCGGCTGGACCAATCCCAGTGATACCGGTCCGGTCCAGTTGTTACCTTTGGTCCAGAATTGCAACGCCTTGTTGGCCGGCACGGCCACAGGGCGCAGCGGCGTCAGCACGACTTTGCGGTCCAGGCTTGTCTGCACGATCCAGCCCGGGGCCTGATCTTGCGGCGCCACCAGCACGGCCATGAAGGCCGGCGCCCCGGTTTCAGGCTGGTTGACGAGGAGCGCACCGAATACACAAGCCGCGGCGAATCCGCCGGCACTCAAGGTGCGCCACAGAGACAGATTGTTGTTCAGGCGCTGCCACCAATTGAACCGTCGGTCGGTGCTGCCAGTTGCAGCAGCGACGTGAGGTACCAGACCTTTGACGATGCGGGGCCATAACTGACTCGATGGCTGTTCCGGTGCGGCCAGCGCCGCCAGCGGCAGCAGGCGACGCTCCCACTCTTCGATGGCGACGCGCAACACCGGTTCACCCAGCATGCGCTGCGCCACCTGGCGGCGGGTATCCCGGTCCAGCGTGCCCAGCACGTATTCACCGGCCAGTTGCTGCAAATCGTCGAAGGATTCACTCATCCCATGCACTCCCGTAATGCGGCCATGCCGCGCTTGACCCATGCCTTGACCGATCCCAGTGGCGCATTCAGACGCAATGCGATTTCACTATGACTACAGCCATCGACATAGGCGCACAGGATGCTGTTGCGCTTGGGGCTGTCCAGATGCGACAGGCAGTCTTGCAGCCGGCCCATACTGGCATGCAATTCAAATTGATCGCTCACTTGCACATCGTCATGGTGTCTGACCGACCCCAGCGTGTCTTCATCGGCATACACTTCGCGCTCGCGGTCGCGCACCATGTTTAGCGCCTGATGTCGCACGATGCTGTGGATCCAGCCGCGACCGGCGCCCCGGCCGGCGTCGAAGCTGGAAGCCTTGTTCCAGATGTTGACAAAGGCACCATGCAATACATCCTCTGCCAGATGGTGCTGGCGCACGATACGCAATGCAACGCCGAGCAGGCGCTGGCTGTCTTGCAGATAGATGCTGTGCAACGCTTGCTGGTTGCCTAGTGCGCAAGCTTGCAAGGCAGCATCGTAATCGAAGGAGTCTGTATCGGAAGGCAAGGTTTTATATGTAGCCATCAAATGTAAAGAAAAGGCGAGTACTACTGGGCCAGTCGGAAGGGTTGGTTAACGCTTGCATATGTTTACTATAGTTAATTATAGCGGATCTCCGGCCGGCCGCATTGACATGCCTGGAGTTGCTGATGCGCTTGAAAAACGATCGGCCCGGCAGGCAATAGCATCAATGATATTTTTTGATACTTGCGCATCCAAACCGCGCATCCAAACCTTCCGTTCGCGCGAGTACTGGCAACAAGTCGAAACAAACATATTTTTTGGTTGCGCTGAGGCAGGTCAAAAGTGAACGGCCCGGCAGTTATTTTGGACAATTTTATTTTTTGATCCGACTGCATCCAAATGGCCCGCCGGTGGGTAGTACTAGCAGTAAGCCGAAATTACAACCTCTGCCGCGGTGCACATCAGGCGTCGTTGGGTGATTTCACCTGGAGACCCTCGACGGACCCGGATACATCATTGTTCGATTCAACTTTTTCAAGAAAGAAGCACACCATGGCACATTTTTCGACACCCCGCTTTTCCAAACTGATCATCGCATCCTCGATCGCCATCGCACTTTCCGCCTGTGGCGGCAGCGATAATTTCATCAAGCAACCGGGTGCGACTGCCGGCGATGTTTTTGTACTTACTGCAAGCAACAAATTGATGTCGTTTAACCGCGCTGCGCCTGCCACTTTGCTGACCACGACGACCGTCACCGGTCTGGGCGGTGGAGAGCGTCTGGTTGGCATCGATTACCGGCCAGCCAATGGCATGCTGTACGGCGTCACTATCAGCGGCAGCACGGGACGCATCTATACGATCGACGCCGGTACCGGCGTGGCCTCGTTCATGGCGATACTGGCTGCCGATGCAGCTGATACCAGTGCGCCTTACTCGGGTTTGACCGGCGTTGATTTTGGCGTCGATTTCAACCCTGCAGCAGACCGTCTGCGCGTTGTCAGCGACACCGGACTGAATCTGCGCATCAATGTCGCGACCGGCGCCACGACGACCGATGGCGAGATCAATGGCGTAGCGGGTGCAAAGATCACAGGATCGGCCTATACCAACTCGTTCCCGGCAGCCGTCAGCACGACCTTGTATGCGATCGATGCCAATACGCTGTACACGCAAAACCCGCCTAATGACGGCACATTGAGCGCGCCAGTTGCGCTGGGCGTCACTGCAGGCAGCGTCAATGGTTTCGATATCGATGCCGTCACCAATACTGGCTATGCGGCATTGACGGTCGGTGGCGTACGCAATTTCTACAGCATCAATTTGTCGGCGCCTAACGGTGGTACTGCCGCGACCTTGGTCGGCGCGCTGGGCGTGTCGGAAAATATCCTCGGTATGGCGCTGCGCACGGTCAAAGCGCCAGTTGTCTATGGCTTGACCGATGATAACGAGCTGACGACCTTCAAGCCACTGACACCGAATACGATCGATGCATCGGTTGCGATCACCGCTCTGGCGAGCGGCGAGTCCTTGCTCGGCATTGACATCCGTCCAGCGGACAACATGCTGTATGGCATTACATCGGCCGGCAAGATCGTGACAATCAATGTCGTCAATGGCGCAGCGACGATGGTGTCGACGTTGAACGTCGCCCTTGACGGTACGCAGTTTGCCGTCGACTTCAATCCGGCCGCTGACCGCCTGCGCGTGATCAGCGATACGGGCCAGAACTTGCGCATCAATGTGATGACCGGCGCAACGACCGTCGACGGCAGCCTGAACGGCGTGGCCGGAGCGCTGGTCACCGCAGCAGCCTATACGAACAGTTTTGCCGGCACCACGACGACCGAGTTGTATGACATCGATACCAACGGTGACAGCCTGCTGCTGCAAAATCCACCGAACGACGGCGGGTTGGTTTCCGTCGGTGCGCTTGGCCTCAATGTTGAAGGCAACCTCGGCATCGATATCGCAGGCGTCGCCAATGGCATGGTGCTCGCTGCACTGCGCACCTCGGCAGGCGGTCCAACGTCGCTGTATAAAATCAGCCTGAGCAGCGGTGCTGCGACGCTGGTCAATGGCGCAGCGAATCCGTCGTTGTCGGCGATTGGCGCTGGCACCACCGGCTTGCGTGATATCGCGATCTCGATCAAGTAAGCTGCGTTACAAACAAACCCGCGCGTCGTTTTGAGCGCGTCATGAACGGCCCGGCCATCAGTCGGGCCGTTGTCAATTTTACAGCCCTGTTTTAAAGTCTTGTCATTGCATCGCCGAATACGACGTCGCTTCGAGAAAAGAGTTTTCAATGCGTTCGACGATGATGCCGTCGGCTTCGGACAAGGCGCGCTTCGTGATCCATTCCGGATCCTGGATGAACGCATTCCATTTGCGTTCACGCTCGGCCAGACTGTCCCATTTCAGTAAATAGGTCAGGCTCTGGTTGCTGGTGCCGACCAGCGTCGTAAAAAAACCGGCTTGTTCGATACCGTACCTGGCCCATAACGCCAGCGTCGTGTCCTTGAATCGGGCGTGCAACGCAGGCAAGCGGCCAGGCGCACAGTGATAGATTCGCAATTCATACATCATGGTGTAATTTCCTTTGCATGTGTCGTCATGTTGTTGCCGTCACTGCCGCAAGCGGCAGTGACGTGCTTGTTGTGATTTTTCAGTCAGCTTGTTGAGCCAGTTCAAGCTGCCAGCGCCGGATAGTCGGTGTAGCCGGCCGCATCGGGATGGTAGAACGTCGCCGGAACCGGCGCGTTCAGGGGGGCATCTTGTTTCAGGCGCTGCGGCAAGTCCGGATTGGCGATGAATAGTTTGCCAAAGGCAACCGCGTCGCCTTCGCCTGATGTCAGTACTTGCTGGGCGCTTTCGAGGGTCAGTTTTTCATTGACGATGTAGACGCCGCCGAAGATTTCCTTCAGTTGCGGGCCAAGGCGATCGTCACCCAGCGCTTCGCGTGCGCAGATGAAAGCGATGCCGCGCTTGCCCAGTTCGGCCGCAACATAGCCAAACGTGGCCAGCGGCAAGTCGTCGCCCATGTCGTGGAAGTCGCGCCGCGGTGACAGGTGCATGCCGACGCGCCCGGCGCCCCATACTTCGATGCAGGCATCGGTGATCTCCAGCATTAATCTGGCCCGGTTTTCGATCGATCCGCCGTAGGCGTCAAGGCGCACATTACTGCTGCTTTGCAAAAACTGGTCGAGCAGGTAGCCGTTTGCGCCGTGGATTTCGACGCCGTCGAAACCGGCAGCCTTGGCATTTTCAGCGCCTTTGCGAAACGCTGCAACGACGTCAGCGATGTCCGCTTGCGTCAGCGCGCGTGGCGTCAC
The DNA here is from genome assembly GCA_047623125.1 of Janthinobacterium sp. GTDB lineage: Bacteria > Pseudomonadota > Gammaproteobacteria > Burkholderiales > Burkholderiaceae_D > Janthinobacterium. The sequence continues at coordinate 8,311 of JBLHNV010000042.1, forward strand.
ATAGTCGCGTATCGGGCGCAGCAAGCTGACATGACCCTTGGCCGCGATTGCGCTGGGCGCAACCGGCAACTCGCCATTCAAAAAGCTGGGGTCAGAGATGCGGCCCACGTGCCACAGTTGCATCAAAATCCGGCCGCCGGCCGCATGCACGGCATCGGTGATGCCGCGCCATCCTGTCACCTGATCATCGGACCAGATGCCCGGCGTGTTGGCATAACCGACGCCGTGCGGCATCACAGCCGTCGCTTCGCTCAGGATCATGCCGGCCGACGCGCGCTGCACGTAGTACTCGCTCATCAATGCGTTTGGCACACGGGCGCCGCCGACGGCGCGTGCGCGCGTCAGCGGCGCCATGATGATGCGGTTGGGCAAATCAAGGTCGCCGATGCGGATGGGATCAAATAATGTCGTCATGGAATTCTTTCAGTAAATTGAGATCAAGTTGACAGCGTCACTGCGGTGGTGCTGTGCATTATGCTGACGCTTTCACGTCAGCGCGGGGGTAGTCGAGGCAGCTTGCGCCACGTGTTGGGCCGTTTTTCGCGACAGGTGTCTGGTGCGGCGATTGGCCACCAGCGTCAGCAGCAGCGTTGCCAGCGCCAGCGCCGCCGCCGCGATCGGCACCGCCGGCAAGCCATAGCCGCTGCCGATGACCAGGCCGCCGACCCAGGCGCCCAGCGCATTGCCCAGATTGAATGCGGCAATATTGAACGTCGACGCCAGGTTGGGCGCATCCTTGCCAAATTGCATCACGTTGATTTGCAGTGCCGGCACTGCCGAAAAACCGACCATGGCCCACAAAAACAGATTGATTTCAACCGGGATCAGCGCTGCGCTGGTCCAGTAGAGGGTCACCGACGTCAGCGCCAGCGCCGCGAAGATGCCGACCAGCGCCGTGCCGAGACGCCAGTCGGCGAGCCGGCCGCCGATGTAATTGCCGATCGTCAAACCCAGGCCGATCAGAAATAGTGTCCACGTTACGCCGCGCGCACTGACGTTTGTCACCTGTTCAACCAACGGGGCGACATAGGAAAACAGTGTAAACACGGCGCCCGAAAACAGCACCGTGCTCGCCAGTGCAATCCAGATGCTGGCGCTGCGCAATTGTTGCAATTCGCGCCGCAAGTCGGGTTTTTTGTGTTCTTTATTCGATGGCAAGACCCACAGCAAGCCGATGAAGGCGACGACGCCCAGCAGTGCCACCGCATAGAATGTCGCGCGCCAGCCGGCGAACTGGCCGAGCGCCGTGCCCAGCGGCACGCCCAGCACATTGGCTAGCGTCAATCCGGTAAACATCAGCGCGACGGCCTGGGCTTGCCGGTTTGGCGCCACCACACTGGCGGCGGCGACCGAGCCGATGCCGAAGAAAGCACCGTGGCACAGCGCCGTGATGACCCGCGCCACCATCAGGAAACCATAGCCGGTGGCGAGCGCGCACAGCACGTTGCCAAAGATGAAAATCGCCATCAGGATCAGCAGCGCCCGTTTGCGCGGCAGCGCCGCCGTGGCCAGCGCCATGATGGGTGCGCCGATCGCGACACCGAGCGCATAACCGGTGATCAGCCACCCGGCCGATGGAATCGATACCGCCAGGTTGCGGGCCACGTCGGGCAGCAAGCCGAGGATGACGAATTCGGTGGTGCCGATGGCAAAGGCGCTCAGCGCGAGAATGAAAAGAGATAGTGGCATATTTTTTTGCTGTTGTTGATATCGACGCTAGTGATGCGCAGCGCTTACAAGTCGCTTCTTATCCGCTCCAGGAAGGTATCAATGACGGCTTCGTCGCGCCGAAAAAAAATCCATTGTCCAACCCGCTTCGAGACAATCAATTCCGCCTTTTGCAGTGTCGCCAGATGGGCCGACACCGTCGATTGCGACAGCCCGGCGCGCTGATCGATCAAGCCGGCGCAGACACCGATGTCGAGCGGATAGTCCTGTATCGAAAAAAAAGCTTCCGGCGACTTGAGCCAGCTCAGTATGTCGCGCCGGATCGGATTGGCCAGTGCTTTGTGGATTGCATCGATGTCGATCGTGCGCAGATTGTTCGGCATATCTTTTTACCTGGGTTGGCCGATCTATCGATGGCTCTGTGATAAGTATTTCGTTAATCGACGAAATAAATATTGGTTTATTTCGAATCTTGAATCGTCATTTTACGATATATTCAGCCGCGCTGCCGGCCGACCTGTTGCCGCTGGTCGCTGGTCGCTAGCAGCGTGTTGTGGATCTGCCATGCCGTGTCGCTTGCCCGGCAGTCGGTCAGCTGTTGTCCATGGTCAGCGCATGCTCGCGGGCGAATGCGTCGAAATCAAGCAGTGCCAGCGGCCGGCTAAAGAAATAGCCTTGATACGTATGGCAGCCGGCGGCGGCCAGGAAGTCGCGCTGCGCTGCCGTTTCGACACCCTCGGCGATGATGGACAGTCTTAGCGCATGCGCCAGTGCAGTAATGGTCGTGATGATGGCGCCATCGTCGGGGTTGCTGATTACGTCGCGGACAAACGTCTGGTCGATCTTCAACTGATCCAGCGGCAGCAGTTTCAGGTACGCGAGCGATGAAAATCCGGTGCCGAAATCATCGAGCGAGAAACCGATGCCTTGCACCTTCAGCGCGGCCATTTTCTCGATGATCTGGTCGGCATTTGATACCAGCATGCTTTCCGTTAGTTCCAGCTTCAGTCGCTGCGGCCGCGCTCCGGTCTGCTTCAGCACCGACAAAACCTGGTCGACAAAGTCGAATTGGTGAAACTGGCGGGCGCTGACATTGACCGCGAGCGTCAGGTGGGCCATTTCGGGTTGGCTCGCCCACAGCGCTAGTTGGATGCAGGCCGCTTTCAGCACCGAATGGCCCAAAGGCAGGATCAGCCCGGTCTCTTCGGCCAATGGGATGAATTCGGCCGGTGACACGATGCCGCGCTGCGGATGCTGCCAGCGTACCAGCGCTTCGGCGCCTATGACCTGGCCATCGCCCTGGACCTGAGGCTGATAATGCAGAAAAAACTGTTGTTCATCGATGGCTCTGTGCAAATCAGCTTCCAGCGCTGCTCTTTGCATGACAGCCGCTTCCATCGACGGATCGAAGAAACGCACCGTATTGCGACCCTCCTCCTTGGACCGGTACATCGCCAGGTCCGCTTGCTTCATAAGATCATCCATCGCAGTCGACTGGCCTGCCAGCATGGTTGCGCCTATGCTTGCCGTGCTGCGGTGCACGATGCCTTGTAGTCGATACAGCGCGCCCAGTTCGCGCAGCAAGTTTGCAGCGATGGCCGCGGTGCGGGCGGTCGCCTCTGGCAAGCTGTTGCCAAGCCCTGACGCCAGCACGATAAATTCATCGCCTCCGAGGCGCGCTACGGTATCGCCTGCGCGCGCGCTGGCGCTCAAACGCTGAGCAACCTCATCTAGCAACAGATCGCCCATTTCATGGCCCAGCGTGTCATTGATGGTCTTGAAATTGTCCAGGTCGATCAACAGCAGGGCGGCAAAACTGCCATCGCGTGCACTGTTGATCATGATTTGTCCCAGTCGGTCGAGCAGCAGCGTACGGTTGGGCAGGCGGGTTAATTGGTCAAAGAATGCCAGATCGTGGATCCTTTGCTCGGCTGCCTTGCGCTGCGTAATGTCGTGATGCGCGCCGACATAATGGGTTACCGTGCCAGCGGCATCCTTGACCGCCGAGATGGTCAGCCATTTCAGATATTCTGTGCCATTATTGTGCCGTTGCCAGATTTCTCCCTGCCATATTCCGGTGTCTTTGATGGTGTGCCACATCGCCTTATAGAACTCATCATCGTGGCGCTGCGACCTGAGCTGGCGCTGTGTCTGGCCCACCAGTTCCGTGCTCAGGTAGCCGGTGTTTGCGCTGAAGGCCCGGTTCACCTGCAAGATCACATGGTCGACATCGGTGATGATCATCGCTTCCTGGGATTCGAAGGCGGCAGCGGCGATGCGCAGCTTCAGTTCCGTCAGCTTGCGTTTAGCGCTGTTCTGGCGCCTGATACAGTTGAGCTTCCAGTTGATGCGCCATACGAGTGCGGCCAACAATAGTAGCAAGGCGCTGGCGGCCGCGGCCCACCGCAGGTAGGCCTGACGGTGCAGGTCGAAACTGGCCAGTTGCTCATCCTCGGACAAGCCGACGATGACGGTCAGCGGAAAGTTGTACAGCTTGCGCGCACTGACATAGCGTCGCACGCGGTCCGAACTGCTTGCCGACAGCGCGACGGCGCCGTCCGGTTGTCCGTCGCGTATCGGCGTAAATGCGTGATCGAACACAGTGCCGGTCGATACCGCAGTGCCCGAGCGCCTGGCCCTGAAACTGCCATCGCTGCCCATGATGCCGAGCAATCCTTGCGCGCCCAGTTTCGATTGCTCATAGCCGCTGACAAAATAGTCGGTAGATACCGACACCACGACGACGCCAGCGAAATCGCCATCCGGGTTGTTGATCCTGCGACTGAAATGCAAGGTCTTCTCGCTCGACTCGGA
>JBLHNV010000043.1:0-12721 GCA_047623125.1 Janthinobacterium sp.
TGAAAAAATCTTTTACCTTGTCCATTTGCGCTCCAATTACTTCCAAATATTCCAGGATGTCTGCATCCATGCGGCGACGAAGACCAGATAGCCCAACGTCAGCGGAATGAACACTTTCCAGCCGAGGCGCATGATCTGGTCATAGCGATAGCGGGGGAACGTGCCACGGGTCCAGATGAACAGCGACACCACGAAGAAGGTCTTGATGCCAAGCCAGATCCAGCCAGGAATAAAACTCAACGACTCCAAAGGCGACGACCAGCCACCCAGAAACAGCAGCGTCCCGACGACGGCAATCAGCATCATGTTCGCGTATTCGGCCAGGAAAAACATCGCGTACGACATGCCCGAGTATTCGACCATGTGGCCACCAACGATCTCGGACTCGCCTTCGACAACGTCGAACGGATGGCGATTGCATTCGGCCAGGCCGGACACCAGATAGACGATGAACATCGGCAGCAGCGGCAGCCAGTTCCACGACAGGAAATTGAGTCCCTTGTCGGCGAAGTAACCCTGCGTCTGGCCGTTGACGATATCGATGAAATTCAGGCTGCCCGACACCATCAGCACGATAACCAGCACGAAACCCATCGAGATTTCATACGACACCATCTGGGCTGATGCGCGCATCGCACCCATGAACGAATACTTCGAGTTCGACGCCCAGCCGGCGATGATGACGCCATAAACTTCCATCGACGTGATCGCCAGCAGCAGCAGCAAGCCGGCATTGACGTTGGCCAGCACCACTTCTGGTCCAAATGGGATCACCGACCACGCGGCCAGCGCCGGCATGATGGTCAGCACCGGACCGATGACGAACAGGATCTTGTTCGACTTGGCCGGGATGATGATTTCCTTGAACAGCAGCTTGAGCGCATCAGCGATCGGTTGCAGCAAGCCCATCGGACCAACGCGGTTGGGTCCGATGCGAATCTGTATCCAGCCCAGGAGCTTACGCTCCCACAGCGTCAGGTAGGCGACCAGGCCCATCAAAGGCAGCGTCACGCACAAGATCTTGGCCAGGGTCCAGAAAAAGGGCCAGGTAGCGCCGACCATCTGCTGGCCGGTGGTGTTGATCGTGGTGATGAATTCTGGCAGGGCCATCAGATAGCCTCCCCTGCTTTTTCAACCATGATCGCCCCGAACATCGCGCCAAGCGTCGATGTCGCCGCATGGGCGGCGGCAACACGCACCACGTTACCGGGCAAACTGGCATCGATCGCGGCAACTAGCTGAGCACTACCGGCGCCTTGCGTCAGCTTGACGCTATCGCCAGCCTTGATGTTCAGACGCTGCGCCAGCGCCGGTGCCAGGTACGCTTGCGGCACTTGTGCGTCGGGCGTTGTTTGCAGCGCTGCGGCGCGGCGCACGATGGCATCGGCGAAATAGATCGGCACGTCGCTAAGGCGCTCCAGCTCCGGCGTGGCCGACATCTGATACGCCGCTGCCTGCAAGGGCTGCGTCGAATGGTTGTTCAGACGGGTCGACACATCGAGCACACCGGCGCCCAGCGCTTCATCGCGCACCGCTTCGGAAGTATCGTAGTCAAAACCGGACAGACCGAGGATGTTGCCCAGTACGCGCAGCAATTTCCAGCCCGGACGGGCATCGCCCAGCGGCTTGACGGTCCCATTGAAACTTTGGGCCCGGCCTTCGCAATTGATAAACGTACCCGACGTTTCGGTGAATGGCGCGATCGGCAGCAGCACGTCGGCGTATTCCATCCCATGCTTGAAGGCCGACGCCACGATGACCATTTCAGCCTGATCCAGTGCAGCGCGGGCCGCTTGCGGGTTGGCGCAATCGAATTCCGGTTCCGCATTGAACAGCAGGTAAGCCTTTTTCGGTACGGCAAACCCGGCGGCAGCTTGCTGCGCCTTGTCGCGCACCACGGCGGCGCCTACCGTATTGGCTGCTTCGGTCAGATAACCAAGCGTCGCGCCAGTGTGCTCGGCGATCCACTGCGCAGCCGCATGCAAGCTACTCGCCTGCGGGTGCTGCGTCGCGGCATTGCCCAGCAAGACCGCAGCGCGGTTATTCTCGCCACCGGCAGCCTTCAGGCTGGCAGCAATCGCATCGGCCGCAGCCGATGGCACGATCGATTCAAAACCGGCCGGCGCGGCGATTCCCTGTGCCTTCGCCACAGCGGCGACGACGTCCGACAATGCGGCCAGCCAGTCGCTCGGTGCCTTGATGATCTTGTTCGCGACCGGCATCAGCAAGTCTTCATCGCTTGCGTGCAAGAGCGACAATGTCGCGCCGCCCTTTACCGACGCGCGCAAGCGCGTCGCCAGTAACGGATGGTCCTTGCGCAGGAATGATCCAATGACGAAGGCCGAACGCAGATGAGCAAATTCAGCGATTGGCATGCCCAGCCATGGTGCAACTTCAGCATCTTGCGCGAAATCGGTCTGACGCAGGCGGAAATCGACATTGTTTGAGCCGAGGCCGCTGACCAGCTTCTTCAGCAAGATCAGTTCCTCAACCGTCGAGTGCGGTGTCGCCAGCGCGGCGATCGCATCGGCGCCGTGTTCGTGCTTGATGTTTTTCAAGCCGTGCGCAACGTATTCGAGCGCGGTTTGCCAGTCGACTTCTTTCCAGATGCCGCCTTGCTTGAGCATCGGCGCAGTCAAGCGTTCGGCACTGTTGACGCCTTCGTACGAAAAGCGGTCCTTGTCCGAAATCCAGCATTCATTGATGGCTTCGTTTTCCAGCGGCAGCACGCGCATGACCTTGGCGCCCTTGACCTGGACGATCAGGTTGCTGCCGAGGCCGTCGTGCGGGCTCACTGATTTGCGACGCGACAATTCCCAGGTGCGGGCGCTGTAGCGGAAAGGCTTCGATGTCAACGCGCCGACCGGGCACAGGTCGATCATGTTGCCCGACATTTCAGAGCTGACCGCCTGGCCGACAAACGTGGTGATCTCGGCGTGTTCGCCGCGACCCAGCATGCCCAGTTCCATCACACCGGCCACTTCCTGGCCAAAGCGCACGCAGCGCGTGCAGTGGATGCAGCGCGCCATTTCCCGCATCGATACCAGCGGACCGGCATCCTTGGGCACGACGACACGCTTCTCTTCTTCGTAACGCGAAGCATTTTTGCCGTAACCGACCGCCAGATCCTGCAACTGGCACTCGCCGCCCTGATCGCAGATCGGGCAGTCGAGCGGGTGATTAATGAGCAGGAACTCCATCACGCTTTTCTGCGCCTGGACCGCTTTTTCACTGTTCGAGCGCACGATCATGCCGGCCGAGACCGGTGTCGCGCAAGCCGGCAAAGGCTTGGGTGCCTTCTCGACTTCAACCAGACACATGCGGCAGTTGGCAGCGATCGACAATTTCTTGTGATAGCAAAAGTGCGGGATATACGTTCCCAGTTTATTGGCCGCGTCCATCACCATGCTGCCGGCGGGGACTGTGACTTTTTTTCCGTCTATTTCGATTTCAACCATGGTGATCGTAGCCTGACCGAGGTTAGAGGTAAGCGGGCACCAAGCAATGCTTGTGCTCGATGTGATATTCAAATTCTTCGCGGAAGTTCTTGATGAAGGCGCGCACCGGCATCGCCGCCGCATCGCCCAGCGCGCAAATGGTGCGGCCCTGAATGTTGTCGGCGATCGAATTGAGCAAATCCAGGTCATCGGCACGGCCCTGGCCGTTCTCGATGCGGTGGATCATCCGGTACATCCAGCCCGTGCCTTCGCGACACGGCGTGCACTGGCCGCACGATTCTTCAAAATAGAAATACGACAAGCGCAACAGCGATTTGACCATGCAGCGCGTCTCGTCCATGACAATCACGGCGCCCGAACCGAGCATCGAACCGGATTTCGCGATCGAGTCATAATCGAGGTCGGTTTCCATCATCAAGTCGCCGCGGATCACCGGTGCCGATGAACCGCCGGGAATCACTGCCTTGATCTTCTTGCCGCCGCGCATGCCCCCTGCCAGTTCCAACAGCTTCGCAAACGGTGTCCCCAGCGGCACTTCATAATTGCCCGGCAATTCGACGTCGCCCGAGATCGAGAAAATCTTGGTGCCACCATTGTTTGGCTTGCCCAGCGCAGCATATTTCTCCGGCCCCATGTTCAGCAAGAACGGCACGGCAGCAAAGGTTTCGGTATTGTTGATCGTCGTCGGCTTGCCATACAGTCCGAACGAAGCCGGGAACGGCGGTTTGAAGCGCGGCTGGCCTTTCTTGCCTTCCATCGATTCGAGCAACGCCGTTTCTTCGCCGCAGATATAGGCACCATAGCCGTGGAACGCGTGCAACTGGAAACAGAACTCGGTGCCCATGATGTTGTCGCCGAGAAAGCCAGCGCGACGCGCTTCTTCCAGCGCCAGTTCAAACAGATCGTACTCGGCAAAAATTTCGCCGTGTATGTAGTTGTAGCCGACCGTGATCCCCATCGCATACGCGCCGATGATCATGCCTTCGATCAAGGCATGCGGGTTGTAGCGCAAGATGTCGCGGTCCTTGAATGTGCCCGGCTCGCCTTCATCCGAATTGCACACCAGGTATTTTTGACCCGGAAACTTGCGCGGCATGAAGCTCCACTTCAAGCCCGTTGGAAAGCCGGCGCCGCCACGACCGCGCAGCGATGAAGTTTTCAGATCGGCGATGATTTGCTCGGGCGTGATTTTTTCATCCAGGATCCGCCTGAGCGCGCTGTAGCCGCCGCGCTGCACGTAATCTTCCAGGTGCCAGTTCTTGCCGTCCAGACCTTTCAGGATCAATGGATCGATATGTCGGTTATGCAGCGATGTCATTGCTTGAGCTCCTCGACCAGCGCATCAATCTTGTCATTCGACATCTTGCTGCACATGCGTTTATTGTTGACCAGCATTACCGGTGCATCGCCGCAAGCGCCCATGCACTCCCCCTCGACCAGCGAGAACAAGCCATCGGCCGTCGTTTCGCGGTAACCGATGCCCAGCGTTGCTTTCAAATACGCAGCTGCGGCTTCGCCGCCCGACAATGCGCATGGCAAATTGGTGCAGACCGAAATTTTGCTTTTGCCGACAGGCTTGACGTCGTACATGTTGTAGAACGTGGCTACTTCCTGCACCGCGATCGCTGGCATGCCAAGGTAAGTCGCCACTTGCTGCAGCGTTTGCGCTGCCAACCAGCCTTTTTCATCCTGCACGATCGCAAGTGCCGCCATCACGGCGGACTGCTTCTGGTCAGCCGGAAACTTGGCCAGTTCAACGTCAATTTTCTTGCGGGATTGCTCTGATAACTGCTCTGATAACTGCTCTGATGACTGCTCTGATAACATATTTGCCTCTAGGCCTTATCTGTCAATTTCGCCAAAAACGATATCTTGGGTACCAATGATGGTGACAGCGTCGGCAATCATATGCCCACGCGCCATTTCATCAAGTCCTTGCAGGTGTGCGTAGCCCGGCGCCCGTATCTTCATCCGGTAAGGCTTGTTGGCGCCATCGGAGATCAGGTAAATGCCGAACTCGCCCTTCGGATGCTCGACCGCACTGTAGGCTTCGCCCGGCGGCACGTGAAATCCTTCGGTAAACAGCTTGAAGTGATGGATCAACGATTCCATGTTGGTCTTCATGTCGAGCCGGTCGGGCGGTGCTACCTTGCGGTTGTCCGTCATGACCGGACCTGGGTTGTTGCGCAACCACTCTACGCACTGCTTGATAATGCGGTTCGACTGGCGCATCTCTTCGATGCGTACCAGGTAACGGTCGTAGCTGTCGCCATTGGTGCCGACGGGGATGTCGAAATCGAGCAAGTCGTACACTTCGTACGGCTGCTTCTTGCGCAAATCCCACTCGATGCCTGAACCGCGCAGCATCGGGCCGGTGAAGCCCATCGCCAACGCCGCTTCCGGCGTGACGACGCCGACACCGACGGTACGCTGCTTCCAGATGCGATTATCGGTCAGCAAGGTTTCGTACTCATCGACATAGGTCGGAAAGCGGCGCGTGAAGTCTTCGATGAAGTCAAGCAGGGAGCCCTGCCGGTTCTCATTCAATTGCGCGATCGCTTTTGCGTTGCGGATGATCGACGCCTTGTGCTGCGGCATCGCGTCGGGCAAGTCACGGTAGACGCCGCCCGGACGGTAGTAAGCTGCGTGCATGCGCGCGCCGGACACCGCCTCATAGCAATCCATCAAATCTTCGCGATCGCGGAACGCATACAGGAACGGCCCCATCGCACCGACGTCAAGCGCATGCGCGCCCAGCCACAGCAGATGGTTCAGCAAACGCGTTATCTCGTCGAACATGACGCGGATGTATTGAGCGCGCATTGGCACTTCGAGTTGCAACAGCTTCTCGATCGACATCACATACGCGTGCTCGTTGCACATCATCGACACATAGTCGAGGCGGTCCATGTACGGCACCGATTGCAGATACGTTTTTTGCTCAGCCAGCTTTTCAGTGGCACGGTGTAACAAGCCGATATGCGGGTCGGCACGCTGTATCACTTCGCCGTCCAGTTCCAGCACCAGGCGCAGCACGCCGTGCGCAGCCGGATGCTGCGGCCCGAAGTTCAGGGTGTAATTCTTGATTTCGGCCATTATTTCATCCCGTATTGTTCTTCGCGGATCACGCGCGGCACGTTTTCACGTGGCTCGATCGTCACAGGCTGGTAAATCACCCGTTTTTGCTCAGGATCGTAACGCATCTCGACATAGCCTGAGACCGGGAAATCTTTGCGGAAAGGGTGGCCTATGAAGCCATAGTCGGTCAGCAGGCGGCGCAAATCGTTGTGACCGTCGAACAAGATGCCAAACAGATCGAACGCTTCGCGCTCGTACCAGTTGGCGGCGCGCCACACGTCAACTAGCGAGGCGACCAGCGGCATGTCGTCATCTTCGGCAAAGACCCGCACGCGCACGCGCCAGTTATGCTTGACCGACATCAGGTGTGACACGACGGCGAAGCGCAAACCGGTCCACGCACCATCGCCGTAAGTCTGGTAATCGGCACCAGCGAGATCGATTAATTGCTCAAAATGCAACGTCGCATCGTCGCGCAGCAACAGCATCGCCGCCAGATAATCGGCGCTCTTGACGACCAGCGTCACTTCGCCCAGCGCAACGGTGATGCTGGCGCGCTCACCGAGCGCATTGCTCAGGGCCGCTTCGAGCACTTCCAAATGTGTAGTCATAGTCAAGGTCCGTTCAGCGCGCAATGGTATTGGTGCGCTTGATCTTGTTATGCAGCTGCAAAATACCGTATAGCAGCGCTTCCGCCGTCGGCGGACAACCTGGCACATAGACATCGACCGGCACAATCCGATCGCATCCGCGCACGACCGAGTACGAGTAATGGTAATAGCCGCCGCCGTTGGCACAGGAGCCCATCGAGATCACCCAGCGCGGCTCCGGCATCTGGTCATACACCTTGCGCAGCGCCGGCGCCATCTTGTTGCACAGCGTACCGGCCACGATCATCACGTCGGACTGGCGCGGCGAGGGACGGAACATGAAGCCAAACCGTTCCAGATCATAACGTGCCGCGCCTGCATGCATCATTTCGACTGCGCAGCATGCCAGACCGAACGACATCGGGTACATCGACCCGGTGCGCGCCCAATTGATCAATTTATCTGCTGTCGTAGTGATAAAACCTTCGTTTAATACACCTTCAATTGACATGACTTACTCCCAATCAAGCGCACCCTTCTTCCAGATGTACCAAAATCCGACGACGATCTCGGCAACAAACACCATCATCATCACGAACCCGGGCCAACCCAGGTCACGCATCGATACAGCCCATGGAAAAAAGAATGCAATTTCAAGATCAAATAAAATAAAAAGGATGGCAACCAGATAATAGCGCACGTCGAATTTCATTCGAGCATCTTCAAATGCTTCGAAGCCGCACTCATAGGGGGATAATTTTGCTGCGTCGGGATTATGTGGAGCGATGATGCGGCCCAGCACTTGGGGCACGACACCGACGCCGATACCGACGAGTATGAACAGAAGGACGGGGAAATAATTTTCGAGGTTCACGATTGATAGGCTCAGGTTGAACGTTCGGTTAAATGCACACGCCACGATCGCTTGCAGCGCAATTAACGTTGCGATCCCTGGCACAAAACCAGGATCGAACGATGACTATCCTCGTAAAAAAGCCAGCGCAGGCACAGCCCTTGCTGGCTTTTTCATACTTACATTCTGGTGCCGACGACGAGACTCGAACTCGTACAGCTTTCGCCACTACCCCCTCAAGATAGCGTGTCTACCAATTCCACCACGTCGGCCTTAAGATCATGATTATACTATGAATTCATACTCTTGTTAAGGCAGCATTGCATCAAAAAAACTAGAAAAACGATATATTGCTACATTGTCTCACACCAACTTTTTTCTCGCCGAATTCGACGAGAAGAGTCAGTCAACCAGCTTACTTCGGGATCTGCGTGGCCGCTGGTGCATCAGCGGCCGGTGCGTCGGCAGCAGGTGCAACTGCAGGTGCGGCAGCAGCAGGCGCTGCATTGGGCGCCGTCACAGGAATCGCACCCGGACCGGAAACCGGTGCGATCGGTGCCGTCACGTTTTCCATCACACCACCGCCAACGGCCATGCTGCGGTTGCTGGCCATGTACGACAACGACAACGTCGCACCGAAAAAGACGGCGGCGGCGACGCCGGTCGATTTCGACATGAAATTCGACGAACCGGTCGCACCGAACAAACTGCCTGATGCGCCCGAGCCAAAAGCGGCGCCCATGTCGGCACCCTTACCGTGCTGCAACAACACCAGCGCGATGATCAGCAACGCTGACAAAACCTGTAACACCACCACCAAATTGAACACCGTGTTCATTGCCAATCCTATTCTCAGTTTAAATACAATTCACTTCAATCAGTAACGCGCCATTCAAGCGGCAGCGCGCGCTATCGCCAGAAAATCCGCCGCCTTCAATGCGGCCCCGCCGATCAAGCCGCCGTCGATGTCTTGCATCGCCATCAATTCTTTGGCGTTGTCGGGCTTCATGCTGCCACCGTACAGGATTTGCACAGCGCCGGCAGCTGCCGGATTCGATTGCGCCAATTGCTCGCGCAGCAGCGCATGGACATCTTGCGCCATCTGCGGCGTCGCAGTCTTGCCGGTGCCAATGGCCCATACCGGCTCATAAGCGAGCACGATCTTGGCGATGGCGTCGCCACCAATCTCGGCCAGCACGGCGCCCAACTGGGCCGCCACGACAGCGCCGGTCTGCCCTGCTTCGCGCTGCGCCAGCGTTTCGCCGATGCACACGATCGGGATCAAGCCGGCAGCGATGGCTGCGACAGCCTTTTTCGCTACCAGCGCATCGTCTTCGGCGTGGTAAGCACGGCGCTCTGAATGACCGACGATCACGTAGCGGCAGCCAAAATCTTGCAACATTGCAACCGACACTTCGCCGGTGTAGGCACCGCCGGCATGGGCCGATACGTCCTGCGCACCCCATGCCAGCGCACTGCCGGTCAGCTGGGTCTGGCACTGCGCCAGATACGGCGCCGGCACGCAGACGGCGCATACCGCATCTTGCGCAGCCAGGCCGGCAACGATATCGAACAGCAGCGCCGAGTTGGTGGCCAGACTGCCATTCATTTTCCAATTACCGACAACAAGTTTGCGACGCATAGTAGCCTAATTTTGGGTGAGGCGCTATTTTAACGCGACGCGACAATTCCGGTCAAACCTGCAATCCGGAAGGCACTGCTTTTTACAGCAATTTTGTGTCTCATTTGGAGCCGATTCGGGTCGACTGCCGAATTTCTTGGCGCGTTTTTTACGCCCGCTGTTCCTGGCGCGTTTTTTACGCAGTTGCCCGATGCTGGATGCAGCATCGGGCAGCGAGGTCAAATCACTTGCAACATGATTTTCCCTACATGCAAGCTCGATTCCATCAGCGCGTGGGCGGCGCTGGCCTCGGCCAAAGGAAACGTCTGGTAAATCACCGGCTTGATGGTGCGCGCTTCCAGCAGCGGCCAGACCTGTGCGCGCAATTGCGCCGCGATCGCTTGCTTGAAGGCGGGCGGGCGCGGGCGCAGCGTCGAACCGCTGATGGACAGGCGCCGACGCAGCACCTGGTTCAGGTCCAGCGTGGCCTTCGCGCCGCCCAGCAGCGCGATGACGACGATGCGACCATCGTCGGCCAGACAATTGATTTCACGCGGCAGATAGTCGCCGCCCACCATGTCGAGTATTACGTCGACACCGCGTCCGTCAGTGCACTCCTTGACCACGGCCGAAAAATCCTCGGTGCGGTAATCGATGCCGCGCTCAGCTCCTAGCGCCTCGCAGGCGCGGCACTTGTCAAAGCTGCCGGCGGTGGCGAACACGCGGTGTCCGAGCGCCACGGCGAGCTGGATCGCTGTCACGCCGATGCCGGACGTCCCCCCTTGCACCAGCAGCGTCTCGCCGCTCGCCAATTGCGCGCGGCCAAACACATTGCTCCATACAGTGAAAAAAGTTTCCGGCAGCGATGCCGCTTCCAGCGCCGACCAGCCAGCCGGCACTGGCAAGCATTGTCCGACCGGCGCGACGCAATACTCAGCGTAGCCGCCGCCTTGCACCAGAGCGCACACCATGTCGCCGATGTTGAAGCCGGTGCCGGCCAGATCACCATCGACGATCTCGCCAGCCACTTCCAGACCCGGCAGATCGGAGGCGCCAGGTGGCGGCGCATACTTGCCCAGGCGCTGGAACACGTCGGGCCGGTTGACGCCAGCAGCATGCACGCGGATCAGCAACTCACCCACGCCACAGGCCGGCACCGGCCGCTCGGCCAGTTTCAATACATCGGGTGCTCCGGGTTGACTTATTTCAATGACGCGCATGGTGGACTCTCGATCGCGGTTAAAAAATGATTGTACGGCAACGCGCGCCTGCAGCGACTGAAGAACTGAAGAGGCGGAAGCGGAAAGTGCGCCTGATGCCGGCATCGCCAGCACACCGGCGCCATCGACGGGCAACTCGTCGGACGGGACCGCCATCTTCATGTGACGGCATCGTGGACCAAGGCATGACGCCCGGCTTGCAGCGGCGTGCGCGCCACTTGCTGCCCCCATCCGTATGCGGGCTGCAAGTGGCAAGAGGATCCGCCTGGCGTTCGATTTGTCGAAGGCGATGCGGTTCGCTCCGCAAACGAAGCAGTGCCTCGGCGCCAGAAGCGTGCCAACAGAACGAAAAAAACCGCCAGACTGGCGGTTTCTTTGTGTCTTGCATGCAATGATTACTGAGCTACGACGCCTTCAGCGCCTTCGGCAGCCTTCATCGACAGCTTCAGACGGCCGCGGTCATCTGTTTCCAGCACCTTGACGCGCACCAGTTGGCCTTCTTTCAGGTAATCGGCGACCGCATTGACGCGCTCGTTGGCGATCTGGCTGATGTGCAGCAAGCCATCCTTGCCAGGCATCACTTGCACAATAGCGCCAAAGTCCAGCAGTTTCAGCACGGTGCCATCGTAGGTCTTGCCCACTTCGACCGATGCGGTCAATTCCTCGATGCGGCGTTTGGCTTCCTGGCCGGCGGCAGCGTCGACAGAGGCGATCGTGACCACGCCTTCGTCGCTGATGTCGATCTGGGTGCCCGTCTCTTCGGTCAGCGCGCGAATCACGGCACCGCCCTTGCCGATGACGTCGCGGATTTTTTCCGGGTTGATCTTGATGCTGATCAGGCGCGGAGCGAAATCGGACAGTTCGGTCTTCACATGCGGCATTGCTTTTTGCATTTCGCCCAGGATATGGTCGCGCCCTTCTTTGGCTTGCGCCAGCGCCACTTGCATGATTTCCTTGGTGATGCCCATGATCTTGATATCCATCTGCAGCGCAGTGATACCGGCAGCCGTACCGGCCACCTTGAAGTCCATGTCGCCCAGGTGATCTTCATCGCCCAGGATGTCGGACAACACGGCGAATTTGCCGCCTTCCTTGATCAAGCCCATCGCGATGCCGGCCACGTGCGCCTTCATCGGTACGCCCGCATCCATCAACGCCAGACAGCCGCCGCACACCGACGCCATCGACGAGGAGCCGTTCGATTCGGTGATTTCGGACACCAGACGCACCGAGTAGCTGAAATCTTCCGGGGATGGCAGCGCAGCGAGCAACGCGCGCTTGGCCAGGCGGCCGTGACCGATTTCACGCCGCTTCGGCGTACCGACGCGGCCCGTTTCGCCGGTCGCGAACGGCGGCATGTTGTAATGCAGCATGAAGCTGTCGGTGAATTCGCCCATCAGCGCGTCGATCTTCTGACTGTCGCGCGCAGTGCCCAGCGTGGCAACGACCAGCGCCTGCGTTTCGCCGCGGGTAAATAAAGCCGAGCCGTGGGTGCGCGGCAACACGCTGGTGCGAATGGCAATCGGACGCACGGTACGCGTGTCGCGACCGTCGATGCGCGGTTCGCCATCGAGGATTTGCGAACGCACGATCTTCGCTTCCATGTCGAACAGGATGTTGTTGACTTCGGCGGCATCGGCCGGCGCGCCAGCTTCGGCAGCCAGATCGGCCAGCACTTGCGAGGTCGCCGCTTTCAGCTTGGCGGTACGCTCTTGCTTGTCTTTGGTCAGATACGCGTCGCGGATCTTGGCGTCGGCGAAATGCGCCACACGCGCGATCAACGCCTCATTCTTGGCCGCTGGTGCCCACTCGATCAAAGGCTTGCCGCCGTCAGTGACCAGATCGTGGATCGCGTCGATCACAGCTTTCATCTGTTCGTGGCCATAGACGACCGCGCCCAG
>JBLHNV010000044.1:0-12696 GCA_047623125.1 Janthinobacterium sp.
GATGGGCCAGCAAGGCTGCGGCGATGTCGGCGCGCCGGCTTGACACCGGCAAGTCTTCCGGAAACGTGATCGCCGGAAGCGCATTGCGAAAAGGCGCTTCCTGCGCCTGACGCGGCGCGCGACTGTTCGGGCGCGACTGGGCGCCGCCGGAGCCGGGCGCGCGCGCAAGCCGTTGTTCTTGCTTTTGCGCGCGCGACTGGCTGGTTCGGGCCGACGCAGTGCCTTCGGCGGCGCCCGGGTCAGGCGCGGCGGACAAACCGGCTTGCTGTTCGGAGGCTGAATCTGATGACAATTCGGAGGATATGATTTTGTTGCTGGTTTCGGGCATTGTTTTGTATCTATTTTAGGCGCGGACATCGCGCAGCCAATTATAATGCCGTTGATGGAAAACCCTACCCAATTTGTCCAATGGCTGCGTTCGGTCGCGCCCTACATCCACAAGTTCCGTGGCAAGACCTTTGTTGTCGCCTTCCCCGGCGAGCTAGTGGCTGCCGGCGCGCTGCCGGTACTGGCCCAGGATCTGTCGCTGCTGCACGCACTAGGAATCAATGTCGTCATCGTGCACGGCTCGCGCCCGCAGGTAGCAGAGCAACTGGCACTCAGGAATGTCGAAGGCCGCTTCACCGGCGGCATACGGATCACCGATACCGCCGCACTCGAATGCGCGAAGGAAGCGGCCGGTGAATTGCGGCTCGACATTGAGGCGGCGTTCAGCCAGGGCTTGCCGAACACGCCGATGGCGCATGCGGCGATCAGCATCATTTCCGGCAACTTCGTCACGGCGCGCCCGCTCGGCGTCATCGATGGTGTCGACCTGGAGCTGACCGGCGTCACGCGCAAGATCGCCGCCGCAACCATCCATCCGATCCTCGCTGCTGGCAGCCTGGTGCTGCTCTCGCCGCTGGGTTTTTCGCCAACGGGCGAAACCTTTAACCTGACGATGGAAGATGTGGCGGTATCAGCGGCGATCGCGTTGCATGCGGACAAACTGGTGTTCATCACCGAAATGCCGATGATGCAAGATGGCAGCGGCGAAGAGATCCGTGAATTGTCGTCGCACCAGGCCGAAGCGGTGCTGCAAGCGAATTTCTTGCCGCCGGACGCCGCGTTCTATCTTGAGCATGCGATCAAGGCGTGCAATGGCGGCGTGCCGCGCGCCCACCTGGTGCCATTTGCCACAGACGGCTCGGCGCTGCTCGAATTGTTCACGCACGATGGCGTGGGCACGATGATCAGCCACGAAAACCTGGAAAGCCTGCGCCAGGCCAGCATCGAGGACGTCGGCGGCATCATCAAGTTGATCGAACCGCTGGAAGCGGACGGCACGCTGGTCAAGCGCGGACGCGAGCTGATCGAGCGCGAGATACATTATTTTTCGGTCATCGAGCACGATGGCGTCATCTTCGGCTGCGCCGCGCTATACCCGTTCCCGGCGCAAAAGATGGCCGAAATGGCGTGCCTGACCGTCAATCCGGAAGTCCAGGCCCAGGGCGATGGCGAACGTTTGCTCAAGCACATGGAAATTCGCGCCCGCGCAGCAGGATTGAAAAAACTGTTCGTGCTGACCACCCGCACGGCGCACTGGTTCCAGAAACGCGGCTTCGTGCATGCCACCATCGACGAGCTGCCAAAAGACCGCCAGCACATGTACAACTGGCAGCGCAAATCACGTGTCTTGATCAAGACTTTATAATGACTGTTTCATTCATCATTCAACAGGAGTACAGATGGCCCGCATGATCCACTGCATCAAGCTGAACAAGGAAGCCGAAGGGCTCGATTTACCTCCATACCCGGGCGAACTGGGCAAGAAACTGTATCTTTCCGTATCGAAAGAAGCGTGGGCCGCATGGCTCAAGCACCAAACCATGCTGGTCAATGAAAACCGCCTGAACCTGGCCGATGCCCGCGCGCGCAAATACCTGGCCACACAGATGGAAAAACATTTCTTCGGCGACGGCGCCGATGCCGCGGTGGGCTACGTGCCGCCGACGCAATAATCCGCCGCGCTGGCCGGCGCCTCAAGCCGGTACGCTGGCCGACGATCCTGGAAGTGCAGGGTCGCCGGCAGCTACATCGGCTTGCACTGACGCAATTCGCACCTGGCCATGAATACCTTGCCGTTGGCGCACGCCATCCGGTAGACCTCGACCGGCCCCGGCGGCGTCATCAGTCCGGCACCGCTGCCGCCATTGCAGGCAGCGCGCAGCGCCATGCGCTCGACGGTGGCCGACGACACCCCCAGCACGAACGGCACGCGCTCGATCGCGCCACCCTGCCCGGCAGCGGATGCGCCAACGGACGCATCCGGTCGCGGCTCTGGCTCTGGCCCCGGTACCGGCCCCGGCCATTGAGCGCAAGCGCCCAGCAGCAAAGCGTATGAAAATCCAGACAGCACGCACAACCGCCTCGATCGTTTCATCTCCGGCTCCGATCAAATCCTACTTTTTTCCATCAGAATACCAGCTTGCGCACTCCATCCGGGGTGCCGAGCAGGCAGACATCGGCGCCGCGCTGCGCGAACAAGCCGACTGACACGACGCCGGCGATCTGATTGATTTGCTGCTCCAGTGCCACCGGATCAACTATCGTCAAGCCCGCCACATCGATGATGTTCGCGCCATTGTCGGTAATGAACGCATCCGCTCCATTGGTTTGCATGCGCAGCCGCGGCTGGCCGCCCAGCGCCTGCAAGTGGCGCATGAGCGCAGCCCTGGCCATCGGCAACACTTCTACCGGCAATGGAAACCGTCCCAGTACGTCAACTAGCTTGGAGCCGTCGGCGATACAGACAAACTGGCGCGCCACCGAAGCGACGATTTTTTCGCGCGTCAATGCTGCGCCGCCGCCCTTGATCATCGCGCCGCTGGCCGTAATTTCGTCGGCGCCGTCGACATAGACAGCGATATCGGCCACGTCATTCAAATCGAACACCGCAATGCCGTGGCTGCGCAGGCGCGCTGCGGTCGCTTCCGATGACGCCACGGCACCCTTGATGCGGTGCTTGACCAACGCCAACGCATCGATGAAGAAATTGGCGGTGGAACCGGTGCCGACGCCGATGATGGCGTCATCGACAACGTAGTCGATGGCGGTACGGGCAACAGCTTGTTTCAATTCGTCTTGGGTCATGGCATCAATAAAAAAATGGAATTGCGGTATTTTAACGGATCGCTACAAGCGGCAAACAAAGAACATCCTGTGATAAAAAAATACAGCCGCGAAATCCACGTGCCTGCACAAACTACGCCGGCTCGCTGCCACCCGCGTGACCCATTGTCTGGCGAGATGAACCGCACTCAGGCCGAGCGCAAGCTGTTGCATGCTGCTCCGCGTTGGACCAACTCGGCCCGAACGCCCCGGGTTCACGCCTGACGCAAACCGGAAGCGGCCTTGGCCAGTTGCGTGATGCGATCCCAATTGCCGGCCATGATCGCGTCTTTTGGCGTCAGCCACGAACCGCCCACGCAGGCGACGTTCTTGCAAGCGAGAAATTGCGACGCGGTTTCCTGCGCAATGCCGCCAGTCGGACAAAACGTCACATCCGATAGCGGGCCGTAGAGCGCGTTCAGCATGCCGACGCCGCCAGCGGGCACGGCCGGGAACAGTTTCAACTGCAAGAAGCCCTGCTCGCGCGCGGCCATCACTTCGGATGGCGTCATCACGCCCGGCAGCAGCGGCAAAGCGCTGCTTTTGGCAGCCGCGATCAGGGCGGGCGTCAAACCGGGAGAGACGCCGAACACGGCGCCGGCATCGCGCGCGGCGGCAAATTCTTCCGGCCGCGTCAACGTGCCGACGCCGACAATGGCGCCCGGCACCTGCGCCATCGCGCTGATTGCTGCCAACCCGTGCCTGGTGCGCAAAGTCACTTCAAGCACGCGGATGCCGCCCGCCACCAGAGCGCGCGCCAGTGGCACCGCATGCTCAAGGTCGTCGATCGCAATCACCGGGATCACGCTGGAGGTGCGCATTATTTCGAGCAAGGTCATCGTCATGTCGTCTTCTTTATCAGGTTGTCTTCGTCGGAAGGGAAAGGTTCGGCTGCGCGCACGCTGGCGATATCGTGCAATGGCACCGTGATCGGAATCGGCGAAGGCAGGCCAAACGTGGTTGCCCCCTCTTCCGCCTGGCTGACCGAGGCGCGCAACATCGCAAACAGTTCGCGTCCCATGCCAATCTGGCTGGCCGAGGAATCAATCCGGGTCTGGGCGCGCGCCGCCCAGACCTCTGGCGCCACCAGCGCGTTCAACTCACCTTTGGCCGCATCGAGGCGGATGATGTCGCCATCACGCACCAGGCCCAGCGGTCCGCCGGCCAGAATCTCCGGCGACACATGGATCGCGGCCGGCACTTTGCCCGATGCGCCCGACATGCGCCCGTCGGTGACCAGCGCCACGCTGCGCCCGGCATCTTGCAAATTGGCCAACGCTGGCGTCAGTGCGTGCAATTCCGGCATGCCGTTTGCGCGCGGTCCCTGAAACCGCAGCACCGCGACAAAATCGCGATTCAGTTCGCCCGCCTTGTAGGCTTGCATGAACGCTTGCTGAGAATTGAAAACCAGCGCCGGTGCCTCGACGGTGCGGTGCTCGACCTTGACGGCCGAGATCTTCATCACGGCACGGCCCAGATTGCCCGCCACCAGGATCAAACCGCCATCACTGGCGAACGGGTTGTCCGCCGGGCGCAGCACGTTCTCGTCAGCGCTGACATCGGGCGCCCCTTTCCATATGACATTGTCACCTTCGAGAAAAGGTTCCGCACAATACGCGCGCAACCCCTGGCCCAGGATTGTCGTCACATCATCATGCAGCAAGCCCACGTCCAGCAATTCGCGGATCAGGAAACCGCTGCCGCCGGCAGCGTGGAAGTGATTGATGTCGGCTTCGCCATTCGGGTAAATCCGCGCCAGCATCGGCACCGCGTTTGAGAGTTCATTGAAGTCATCCCAGTCGATGACGATGCCAGCCGCCTTGGCAATCGCCACCAGATGCAGCGTATGATTGGTCGAGCCACCGGTTGCCAGCAGAGCGACGATCGCATTGACGATGCTTTTTTCGTCGACCACATGGCCCACAGGGATGTAGGTAATGCCGGTCGCTGCAATCGTCACCGCGCGCTGCGCCGCCGCCGCCGTCAGCGCATCGCGCAGCGGCGTGCCCGGCGTGATGAAGGCGGCGCCCGGCAAATGCAGACCCATCACTTCCATCAGCATCTGGTTGCTGTTCGCGGTGCCGTAAAAGGTGCAGGTGCCGGCGCCGTGGTACGACGCCGATTCGCATTCGAGCAACTCGTCGCGCGTCGCTTTTCCCTGCGCGTACAGTTGGCGTACTTTCGCCTTCTCCGGATTGGACAAGCCGCTTGTCATCGGGCCCGCCGGCACGAACACGGCCGGCAAATGGCCGAAATGCAGCGCGCCGATCAACAGCCCCGGCACAATTTTGTCGCAGACGCCAAGGTAGAGAGCGGCGTCGAACATGTTGTGCGACAGCGCGATGGCGGTCGACATCGCGATCGTATCGCGCGAAAACAGCGACAATTCCATGCCCGGCTGGCCTTGCGTGACACCGTCGCACATGGCTGGCACGCCGCCGGCGAACTGGGCCACCGCACCGACCTGGCGCACGGCTTCCTTGATAATGCGGGGAAATCCTTCAAACGGCTGGTGCGCCGACAGCATATCGTTATAAGCCGACACGATCGCCACCGAAGGCTTGCGCTGCTCTTTCAACGCCAGCTTGTCGTTGACCGGGAAGGCGGCAAAGCCGTGCGCCAGATTGGTGCAGGACAAGGCGCTGCGCTGCACGCCCTGAACCCGCGCAGCCTCCAGATGCGCCAGGTAAGCGCTACGCGAAGGTTTGCTGCGCAAAATGATGCGCTTTGTCACCGTGTCTATTACAGGATGCAACGCCATGAGAGTTCCTTATGAATAAATTTTGAAATTTCACTACAAAATGTCGACGCGGAACGCCTTCTCATATCCAGCATACATCAGCTTGCTGTATTTGCATGAAAAACACACAAACAGCTCAGCCGACATGTACTGAAAAATAGCGGATCAGGCGCACATTCCTGGTAACGGCAACGCGCCGGCACCATGGCAAGCGCAGATAAACGAACACTGCACCAGACATGAATGTAATAAAATTACATAATTTTGATGTATAGTGCACAACATAGATATTAGCTACAGCGCATGTGCAGCAAGCAGACGATTGCGCAATCGGGCACCCGCTCAATTGCGTACTACGCCGGAAAACTGAGCACACAACCAGCGAAAAAAATCAGCCGCAACAATTTCAGCCACACCCTCCACCCCGACATCAAAACGAACCAGACCACCATGCGCCAGCCACCCAGCACACCTACCCTGACCGCCAGCCCCGTTTTCCATGCTCTGCAGGCGCACCATGACGCCACTCATGCCCGTCCACTGCGCCAGCTGTTCGACGATCATGAGCAGCGTTTCGAGCAAATGACGCTTGATGCGGCTGGCTTGCTGCTCGACTTTTCGAAAAATCCTGTCGACCAACGGGCACTGGCCTTGCTGTTCGATCTGGCGCGCGAACGCGGCGTCGAGGCGCAGCGCGATGCGATGTTTACTGGTGAAAAAATCAATCTGACCGAGCAGCGCGCGGTACTGCACACGGCGCTGCGTGCGCCGCGCGGCCAGGCCCTGGTCGTCGACGGCCAGGACATTGATGGCGACGTACATGCGGTGCTGGACCGGATCCGGCACTTCACCGACCGCGTGCGCAGCGGCAGTTGGCTGGGCCACACCGGCAAGCCCATTCTTGATATCGTCAATATCGGCATCGGCGGCTCCGACCTGGGGCCGAAGATGGCTTGCCTGGCGCTGCGCGCGTATACCCATCCGAACCTGGCGCTGCATTTCGTCTCGAACGTCGACGGCCACGACATCGATGCCAAGCTCGAAAAACTGGACCCGGCCACGACGCTGTTCATCGTCGCGTCAAAAACATTCGCAACGGCCGAAACCATGCTCAACGCGCACACCGCGCGCGCCTGGTTCCTTACCAAAGGCCAGCCGCAAGATCTGGCGCTGCATTTCGTCGCGATATCGACCAACCTGGAAGCGGTGCAGAATTTCGGCATCGCCCCGGCCAACATGTTTCCCTTCTGGGACTGGGTCGGCGGGCGTTATTCGATCTGGTCTGCGGTCGGCTTGCCGCTTGCGCTGGCGATCGGCTTCGATTACTTCAGCGACTTCCTCGCGGGCGCGCACCAGATGGATCTGCACTTTCAACAAGCGCCGCTGGAGCAGAACATGCCAGTGGCGCTGGCGCTGATGGGTTTCTGGAACCGCCAGTTCGGCCAATGCGCCACGCTCTCGATCGCGCCCTACCATCAGGATTTGAGCAGCTTCCCGGCTTATCTGCAGCAGCTTGAGATGGAAAGCAACGGCAAGCGCGTCAGCCGCGACGGGAATCGACTCGACGTCCCGACCTGCCCCGTGATCTGGGGCAATTGCGGCACCAACGCCCAGCACGCCTACTTCCAGTTGCTGCATCAGGGCAGCGACATCGCATCCATCGATTTCATCGCCGCGCTGCGCCCGACGCACGACTTGCCCGGCCACCACGATGCGCTGCTGGCGAACTGTTTTGCGCAGTCGGAAGCATTCATGTGCGGCAAGGATATCGATGCGGTGCGCGCCGACCTGCAAGCCCAGGGCCTGGGCGCTGCCGAGATCGAACGCCTGGCACCGCACAAGGTTTTTCCAGGCAACCGTCCCAGCAACACGATCCTGATGGACCAGCTGACGCCGCTGACACTGGGCGCGCTCATTGCACTGTACGAACACAAGACCTTCGTTCAGGGCGTGATCTGGGACGTCAACAGTTTCGATCAGTGGGGCGTGGAACTGGGCAAGGCGCTGGCCAGGAACATCCAGGCTGAATTGTGCGGCAGTGCACAACCGGAACGGCACGACGGCTCGACCAATGGCTTGATTGCACTGGCGCAGGCGGCCAAGGCGGCATTTTAAACCCACCCAATCGAGCGCCCCATGAACCACATCGAAACAGTCTTCAAGGCCGCCATGCAGGTTGGCGAATGTCCGCTCTGGCACCCGCAGCAAGCATCTCTGTACTGGGTCGATATCGATGGTTGCGCAGTGCACCGGCTCGATCCGGCCAGCGGCGCACACCGGCAATGGCCGATGGCGTGCGAACCGTCGGCATTGGCGCATAGCGCCAGCGGCGGCCTGATCGTCGCCCTGCGCAGCGGCATCGTGCACCTGAACACCGACAATGGCAGCCTCCACGACATTGCGCCGGCACCATACGACACTGCCACCACCCGCTTCAACGATGGCCGCACCGATGGCGCAGGGCGTTTCTGGATTGGCACCATCCATGAACCGCGCGACCGGCCGGCGGCGCAAATGTTTTACCTGGAACGCGGCGAACTGAAACTGGCATGGTCGGGCGGCATGACGGTCTCGAACGGACTCGGCTTTTCGCCCGACTGGCGCACGCTGTACCACGCCGACACGACGTCGCACCGGATCGACCGGCGCGACTTCGATATCGCCAGCGGCAGCGTATCCCAGCCGCAACTGCTGCGCCAATTTTCGACCGACAAGACCGATCCACACTATGGCGGGCGCCCGGATGGCGCGGCCGTCGACAGCATGGGTAATTACTGGTGCGCGATGTTCGAAGGCGCCAGATTGCTGCAACTGGCGCCCAGCGGCGCCATCTTGCGCGACATCGCATTGCCGCTGCGTTGCCCGACGATGGTCGCGTTCGGCGGTGCCGATTTGCGCACGCTGTACATCACCAGCGCCAGCCACAAGCGTTCGGCGGCGGAACTGGCGCAATATCCATTGAGCGGGAGCGTGCTGTCGCTGCGCGTCGAGGTCGCGGGCCTGGCCGAACCGGCATATATAGAATAAAAAATGGCGCACAGGACTGCGCCATGGCCAGGCGCAGTGCGCGTTCCTCTGCCCGTCCGATATGTAGTAAGATTTCTTGCATACGATAAGTGAAAGTAGTGAATTTACAGAATTGCAAGCAACGCATTCCTTCCATCGACGACGACACTGACGAAACTTAAATATGGCTATTACCGATTTTGATCTGGTTCTGTTTGGCGGCAGCGGCGACTTGTCGATGCGCAAATTGCTGCCCGCAATGTACGCGCGCTGCGTCGCGGGCGACTTGCCGGCAAGTGCGCGCATCATTTGCGTCGGCCGCCAGGACTGTAACCAGCAAGAATTCATCAAGACCATCGAGAGCGCCTCACGGCCGCACATCAAGGCAGCGCTACTGACGCCGGCCGCATGGAGCAAGTTTACCGAACGGGTCGTCTATGTGTCGCTCGACGCGACCGACCCCGGCAGCTACGGCCCGCTGGCCGAAACGCTGCGTGAGCAACCTGAACTGACCCGCGTGTATTACCTGGCGACGCCACCGCATCTGTTCGCGCGCATTTGCGACAACCTGAACACCAATGCGCTGGTCACGCCCAATTCGCGCGTGGTGCTGGAAAAACCGCTGGGGCGCGACCTGGACAGCGCCAAGCGCATCAATGCCGAAGTCGGTCAGGTGTTTTCCGAATCGCAGATTTACCGGATCGACCATTACCTGGGCAAGGAAACCGTCCAGAACCTGCTGGCGCTGCGCTTCGGCAATATCCTGTTCGAACCGCTGTGGCGCCGCGAATGGATTTCTGACGTGCAGATCACGATCGCCGAAAAAATCGGTTGCGGCAGCCGCATGGGGTATTACGACACCTCGGGCGCGCTGCGCGACATGCTGCAAAACCATTTGCTGCAATTGCTGTGCATCGTCGCGATGGAACCACCGACGTCGATCGCGCCCGACGCAGTGCGTGACGCCAAGCTGCAGGTGCTGCGCTCGCTGAAAAAATTTACGCCGACTACGCTGGTGCAAAACGTCGTGCGCGGCCAGTACCGGGCCGGCCATGTCGACGGCGTATCGGTGCCGAGCTACCGCGACGAACCCGATGCGCCCGAACATTCGAGCACCGAGACCTTCGTCGCGCTGAAAGCCGAAATCGACACGTGGCGCTGGGCCGGCGTACCGTTTTACCTGCGCACCGGAAAACGCATGGCCGACAGGCTCGCTGAGATCGTGGTGCGCTTCAAGACGATTCCGCATTCGATCTTTGCGCAGCCCAATTCGAGCTTCCAGCCAAACTGTCTGGTCATCAAGCTGCAGCCGGACGAAGGCTTGACGATGCATCTGATGGCGAAAACGCCGGGCGACGGCATGCGCTTGAAGCCGGCCGAACTGGAACTTGATTTCCGCGAATCGTTCCGCGCGCCGCGCATGGATGCCTACGAGCGCTTGCTGCTCGACGTGCTGCGCGGCCAGCTGACGCTGTTCATGCGCGGCGACGAGTTAGAAGCGGCGTGGGAATGGGTGGCACCGATACTCGACCATTGGGAGCAAGATGACAACATGCCGATTCCGTACAGCTCCGGCAGCTGGGGCCCGGCTGCGGCCAGCGCGCTGATCGGCCGCGATGGCTTGCAATGGCGCGAAGAAGCGCTGCCGGAAGACTGATGCTGATCGACTCGATACGGACCCGCCTCGACACGCTGTCCCGGTCCGAAAAAAAAGTGGCACTGGCGGTGCTTGGGCAACCGGCTGCCACGGTCGCCGG
The DNA here is from genome assembly GCA_047623125.1 of Janthinobacterium sp. Classification (GTDB taxonomy): domain Bacteria; phylum Pseudomonadota; class Gammaproteobacteria; order Burkholderiales; family Burkholderiaceae_D; genus Janthinobacterium. The sequence goes on from JBLHNV010000044.1 coordinate 10,654, forward strand.
CAACATCAGCGTGCTGGCCAAGAACGCGCAAGTGTCGGAGCCGACCGTGGTGCGCTTTTGCCGCAGCCTCGGCTATGACGGCTGGCATGAATTCAAGCTGAAACTGGCGCAAAGTCTGGCGCTGGCGCTGCCGGGCGTGAGCGAACTGCCAGCCCAGGATGATCTGGCGGCCGACCTGGTCAACAAGATTTGCAGCCGCTCGATCAACACGCTGCTCGACTTGCGCAACAACTTGAAGCCCGAAGCGATACAGCGCGCGATCGACATTCTGGCGCACGCCAACAAGATCGAATTCTATGGCCAGGGCACGTCGGGCATCATCGCCGCCGATGCCCAGCACAAGTTCTTCCGCTCCGGCGTGCCGACGGTGACCTATGTCGATCCGACCATTCACAGCATCGCTGCCGCATTGCTGCGCAGCGGCGATGCAGTAGTCGCCATTTCGCAGCGCGGCAATAGCCCGGCGCTGGTGCGATCAGTCAAGCTGGCGCGCCGTAGCGGCGCCGACGTCATCGTGCTGGCGCCATCGGGAACCAAGCTGGCCAGCATGGCCAGCGTGCTCATTCCGATCGACCTGATCTTCAATACCGACCCGTACACGCCGATTTCGGCGCGCTTGGCTTACCTGGTCGTGATCGACATACTGGCGGTCGGCCTGGCCTTGCAGCGCGGCCCGGAGTTCCGCCAGAAAATGCAACATGCGCAAAAGGCGCTGCAGGAATTCGACTTGCAATTCGACTCCTTCATCGGCTAGCCTCTCGATAAGGCGCTGTGCTTCGGTACAATACATCATCCTCCCACTCCATAGCCCCCACCATGAACCAGCTCGAACAACTGAAGCAATTCACTACCGTCGTGGCCGACACCGGCGACTTTCAGGCGATCAAGGCATACACGCCGCGCGACGCGACGACGAATCCGTCGTTGATCCTGAAAGCCGTACAAAAAGAGGCATACCGGCCGCTGCTGGAACAGGCGGTACGCGACCATCCTGAGGCATCAAACAGCGACATCATTGACCATCTGTTGATCGCGTTCGGCAGCCAAATTCTGAATATCATCCCGGGTCGGGTCTCGACCGAAGTCGATGCCAGCCTGTCGTTCGATACCGCAGCCACCGTCACCAAGGGGCGTCAGCTGATCGCCCTGTATACCCAGGCCGGCATCGCCCGCGAGCGTGTGCTGATCAAGATCGCATCGACCTGGGAAGGCATACGCGCGGCCGAAGTGCTGCAACGCGAAGGCATCCGTTGCAATATGACATTGCTGTTTTCGCTGAGCCAGGCAGTCGCTTGCGCCGATGCCGGAGCGCAACTGATTTCGCCGTTTGTCGGGCGCATCTACGACTGGTACAAGAAATCGACCGGCATCGATTATCTGGGCGCAGAAGATCCTGGCGTGCAATCGGTGCAGCGCATCTATAACTACTACCGCAAGTTCGGCCATCCGACCGAAGTGATGGGTGCGAGCTTTCGCAATACGTCGCAAATCATCGAACTGGCCGGCTGCGATTTGCTGACCATCAGCCCCGAATTGCTGCAGCAACTGGCCGACAGCGATGCCAAGCTGGAACGCAAACTCGCGCCCGGCTCCGGCGGCGCGGATCTGGAGCGGATCTCGCAAGATGAAAAGAGCTTCCGCTTCACGCTCAATGAAGATGCGATGGCAACCGAAAAGCTGGCCGAAGGGATACGCGCTTTCTGCTCTGACTCAAACAAGCTCAAGCAGATGATCGCTGCGTTGCGGAGCGTTTAAGACATGCCTGAACAAGACAGAATACAACTGGCAGCGCTGAGAAACTGGCTGCAGCAATTGACCGGGGGCGATGCCACTCTCGCGCTGGTGCTGCAGGTATTTATTGTCGTGCTGGTCGTGGTGGTCGCCAACTTCTTCCTGCGCCGCACGCTGGGCAAGCTCGAACAGCGCACCAGCCGGACGCCGTCGCCATGGGATCATGCGCTGGTATCGGCGGCACGCAAACCGCTGCTGCTGCTGGCGTGGGTCATCGGCATCGCATTTGCCGCGCGCATCATCGAAGTCGAG
>JBLHNV010000045.1:0-12695 GCA_047623125.1 Janthinobacterium sp.
GTCGCATTCGATGTTCATGCAAATGTAGTGTGCTTTTGCCAGCTTCTGGATCGAGTAAGCCATTTGACGACGGCCCCAATCTTCAACGCGGTGAACCGAGCCGCCGCGTGTAGCAACACTGGCTTTGTAACGTTCGATCATAGCGGGCACTTGCTCGCTCTGGTCCGGGTGGACGATAAAAACTATTTCATAATGACGCATGCAAACTCCTTAAGGACAAATTGATAATCGCCCACCTCGGCGTCAAGACGAGTGTGGGAAGAGGACAGCCGGAAATTATAACCGTTTTTGCGAAATTACTCAAGACCAGCAAGCTTTAAAAACAGCCTTTGCCTCGATGCCCTGCCACTGCAGGAGATGCCATCGCCGCTGCCAGCCTTGTCTTCTTCGAAAAACAACAATTATCCTTGCATTCGGTCCGATACTGTACAAAAATACACACTGTTCATATAAACAGCATTTAACGATGCGCGACCCCATGATCAAGCTCACTGCACGGCAAGCACAAATTTTGGATCTGATCAAGGATGCGATAGGCAACACCGGTTTTCCGCCGACGCGCGCTGAAATCGCCAAAGAACTCGGATTCAAGTCGGCCAACGCCGCCGAGGAACATTTGCAAGCGCTGGCGCGCAAAGGCGCGATCGAAATCTCGCCCGGCACCTCGCGCGGCATACGCCTGCTGGGCAGCAACGCCGACACGCGCATCCCGGCTGCGCTGATGCTGTCGTTACCGTTGATCGGCCATGTCGCAGCCGGCTCACCGATGCTGGCACAAGAGCATGTGGAAGCCAATTACAACGTCGATCCGGCCATGTTTTCGGCCAAGCCCGACTTCCTGCTGAAAGTACGCGGCTGGTCGATGCGCGACGCCGGCATCATGGATGGCGACTTGCTGGCCGTAAAAAAAGTCGACAGCGCGACCAACGGCCAGATCGTCGTGGCACGCATCGGCGACGACGTGACCGTCAAGCGCTACCGGCAGACTGATTGCGCCATCGAACTGCTGCCGGAAAATCCCGATTTCAGCATGATCACGATCGATCCGCAGTCCGATGAATTTGTTCTCGAAGGATTGGCAGTGGGGCTGCTGCGCAGCTGGAATTGAACGAGCGCAAGCGCTCGTTCACACCAGTGCAACAAACGCACGCTTGCACTCACTTTAGTGCATCAAACGCTGGCCTGCGCTGATACCGCAACATCGAGCGCTTGAGCGAAGTCGTGCAACAAGTCCGCGCTATCTTCTATGCCCACGGAAACCCGGATCAGCGATTCTGCGATGCCCATGCTGGCGCGCCGCTCGGGACCCATCTCATAAAATATGGTATGCGCAACCGGAATCACCAGCGTGCGGGTATCGCCCAGATTACTGGCAGGAATACCCAGCTTGAGCCCGTTGAGGAAATCGAAACAATCGATTCCGTCAATTAATTCAAAGCTCATCAAGAAGCCGTAACTGCGGAACAACTCGGTCGAAATGGCATGCTGCGGATGCGAAGCGAGCCCAGGGTAATGCACCGCTGCCACACGCGGATCAGCATCGAGCATCCGCGCCAGCGCCAGCGCATTACTCGACGCACGCTCCATCCGCAGCGCCAGCGTTTCGGCACCGATCGCAATATGGTGCGCCGCTTCCGGCCCCAGCGACGCACCGAAGTCGCGCAAACCCTTGGCCCGCAACTGCGCCATGCCCCACTGAAGCGGTGAATTGCGTTTGTAATTGGGCGCGATATTCGGGTAAGCACTCCAGTCATAACAACCGGTATCGGTCAGGCAGCCGCCCAGCGCATCACCATGACCGGCAATCGATTTTGTCAGCGCATTGACAACCAAACCAGCGTGCACCGATTTCGGACGAAACAGATAAGGTGTCGTCATCGTATTATCGACGACGAACAAAATTCCGCGCGCTTTGCACAGCGCCCCTATGCGCGCCAGATCTGCCACCTGAGTGCGCGGATTGGCGATTGTTTCGACAAACACAAGGCGCGTATCTGGCGTGATGGCCGCAGCCACCTGCGCCACATCGGTCGCATCGACAAACGCCACGCTCACGCCCTGGCCAGCCACTGTTTGCCACAAGCTGTTGGTATTGCCGAACAGGTAAGCCGACGACACGACGTGGTCGCCGCAGCGCAGCAGCGCCTGGAACACGGCGCCGATGGCTGCCATGCCTGTGGCGAAGCACAGGCTGGCCACGCCATCTTCCATCTTCGTGATCTTGTCTTCCAGCGCAGACACCGTCGGATTGCCTTGGCGACCGTAACGGTAACCAGGCTCCTTGCCCTGGAATACCGACGCCAACTGACGCGCATCGCTGTAACCGAACGCAACCGAGGTATGGATAGGCCGGTGCAACGAGCCATGCTCGATCGCCTTGCGGCGGTCGTTATGCAAGATCGTGGTCGTGAAACCGTAGTTGTTCTTGTCGCTCATCGCTATTCCGATGTCGCCAGGTTCAGGTTCAGTTGGGAACGCGCAGCATCTTCTTCGTGCGCCGCCTTCGGATTATTGCGTGCGAACTCCAGACGGTCGAGGTAGTCTTGCGATACGTCGCCGGTCACATAGATGCCATCGAAACACGAAGCCTCGAAATTGCGCAACGCCGGATTGACATCCGAAATCGAGCGCTTCAATGCATCGATATCCTGGTACACCAGCGCGTCGGCAGTGATTTCGCGACACACTTGGTCCACGCTGCGTCCATAAGCGATCAGTTCGTCGCGCGTCGGCATGTCGATGCCATACACGTTCGGAAAGATCACCGGCGGCGCAGCAGAGGCGAAAATGACGCGCTTGGCGCCCGCTTCACGCGCCATCTGCACGATTTCGCGGCTGGTGGTACCGCGCACGATCGAATCATCGACCAGCAGCACGGTCTTGCCCTTGAATTCGGAACCGATTGCGTTCAATTTCTGGCGCACTGACTTTTCGCGTACGCCCTGCCCCGGCATCAGGAAGGTGCGACCGATGTAGCGGTTCTTGATGAAGCCTTCGCGATACGGAATGTTCAGCTTCAAGGCGAGCTGAATCGCGGCCGGGCGCGACGAATCGGGAATCGGCATCACGACATCGATTTCGCCGTGCGGAAATTGTGCCTTGATCTTGTCAGCCAGATATTCGCCCATCTTCAGACGCGTGGCGTAGACCGAAGCGCCATCGATGATCGAATCAGGCCGCGCCAGGTACACGTATTCGAACGCGCACGGATTCAGACTTGGATTGTCCGCACATTGCTGACTGTGCAGCACGCCGTCGAGATCGATGAACACGGCTTCGCCGGGATCGATATCACGCAAGAAACGGAACCCCATCCCTTCGAGTGCCACCGACTCGCTGGCGATCAGGTATTCGGGACCCTTGTCGGTATCATTGATACCCATGCACAGCGGACGGATGCCGAACGGATCGCGAAAAGCCAGCAAACCGAGGCCGGCGATCTGCGCCACTGCCGCATAGGCACCGCGCACGCGACGGTGCAGCACAGACACGGCCTTGAACACCGCTGCCGGATCGAGCGAATAACCGGTCGTCGCTTCCTGGATTTCATGCGCGAGCACGTTGAGCAACACTTCCGAGTCAGAATCGGTATTGATGTGGCGCCGGTCGTTCTTGAACATCTCGACCTTCAACTGTTCCCAGTTGGTCAAGTTGCCATTGTGCGCCAGCGTGATGCCGAACGGCGCATTGACGTAAAAGGGCTGCGCTTCTTCCTCGCTCGATGAACCGGCAGTCGGGTAACGGCAGTGACCGATACCGGAATTGCCTTGTAGAGAACGCATATTGCGGGTGCGAAATACGTCACGCACAAGGCCGTTGGCCTTGTGCATGGAAAACATACTGCTGTGATTGGTCGCAATACCCGCAGCATCCTGACCGCGATGCTGCAACAGCAGCAAGGCGTCATAGAGCAATTGATTGACAGGTTGATGAGAAACGACGCCGACGATGCCACACATGTTGCACTCCTGGAGTGGTGTTACTTTATGTTAATGTGAATGTAAATATTAAAACAATACGAATTTAAAACCGCACATGCTGTGCATAGGCGACTGGCAGGTAGGGTTTGATGGTGCGCACGCCGGACTCCACCAGTGCACTCAATGACGCATCGGTCCAGAATGTCTGTTGCGGTATCTCTGTCATGCCACACAAAATGACGCCAGCGAGCACGATGACCATTCCGCGTGCCAGCCCAAACACACTGCCCAGGCCGCGATCGGCCAGACTCAAGCCAGTGGCGGTGACGATCGCATCAACGGCCAGCGTCAACAAACCCATCAACATGCGCACGCCAATGAAGAGCGCCACGAAAGCGATGATCAGCCGCACTGCGACCCCCGGAATAACCTCCGGCAGCAGTTCAGCCAGCGCGGCGCCGTAGGCGTTGGCGATCACGAACGCCACAATCCAGCCGACCAGCGACAACAGTTCCTTCACCAGGCCGCGCATCGTGCCGATGATCACTGACGATATCAGCACAAACAATACGATGTAATCAAATAAGGTCATGCCGGGAAAGCCTCGCCAGTGTGCCTCAAGTGGGCACCACGAAACCATTCAAGCCCAGTTTGGCCAGCCTGGCAAGGGCCTTTTCAGCGTCTTCGCGGCTGCCGAATGGCCCCACCCTGACGCGGATGCTATGACTGCCGGCGGTCGATATCTTTTGTGTATAGGAAACGATGCCCGCCGCCTTCAAGCGGCCCTGCAATTCGTCAACCTTGTCCTGCGTCGCCAGCGCCGCCACCTGCACGACGAAACTGCCCGCTGCCGGCGCCTTGGACCGACCTTCGAGGATCGCCAGCGCGCGTTCAGCCTCAGCCGATCTGGCGGTGTCGGGCCTGACCGGATCGGCAACCGTCTTTTGCTCAGCCTTCGGCGCCGGCTTGATGGCAGGCTTCGGTTCGGGCTTCGGTTCAGGCTTCGGTTCAGGCTTCGGTTGGGCCGCGCGTGTTTCGGGCAGCGCACCATCCGCTTTGGGCTCCGCCTTTGCCTGCGCAGCCGGTTCGACTTCTTCTGGCGGCATCAAGATCGCCGGTGTGGGCGGCATCGCAACGATTTGTTCGGAAGGCGATAGCGCAGCGTTCGCCGTGACGTTTGACGCCGGCAAACCCGTGTCTTTCGATGGAATCTGGATCGCGATATCGAGCGCTAGCGGCTTCGGTTCGGAATCAAGCAGCATTGGCAAGCCGACGGCGAACGCCAGCGCCAGCGCAATCGCACCGACCAAACGGCGCCGTGCGCGCTTTTTTTCGGGCAACACCGGATCACCGGCGGCGCCTTTGGCTGCGCGACGCTCGACTCCGACCTTGGCCGCAGCTGCGCTGGCCGATGAGCGTTTGGCGCGCGCAGACGCCTGTTCGTCGACGGCGGAATAATAACCGCTGTCTTCGGCAGAACTTGCTTGCTTTTTTTTACTGAGGAACGAGAATAATCCCATGCGTGATTTTCAGTTGTATGCGTTCAGTGGAGTGAGGATTTGCGCGCCGCCATAACGCCAGCGACGGTCAGGAAGGAGCCAAAGACCACGATTCTATCATTCTCCCCGGCCCGGCTCATCGCATTTGCATAAGCGGCCCCAGGATCGGCGAAAACGGCCATGCTGCGCTCAGCGTCATCGATGCCTGGCAGCAGTCGCACCTTGGCGGCAATGTCCGTTGCCGTTGCGGCACGCGGCGACGGCAAATCGCACAGACACCAGTGATCGACATGCTCGGCCATCGCACCCAGTACGCCATCGATATCCTTGTCTTGCATGCTGCCGAAGACCGCATAAGTATACGGGTGAAAGCCCATGTTGCCCAGATTCTGGTTCAAGGCCGAAGCAGCATGCGGGTTGTGCGCGACGTCGAGGATCACGGTCGGGCGTCCCGGCAAAACCTGGAAGCGACCCGGCAATTCCACCGTGACCAGCCCGCTGCGCACATCCTGTGCACCGACCGGCAATACCATCTTCAACGCTTCGAGCGCGGCCAGCGCGGCTGAGGCATTCAATATCTGATTGGCCCCGCGCAAACTGGGGTAAGCGAGCGAATTGCGCCGCAAACTGCGTCCGCCGAAGTTCCACTGCTGCTTGTCACCCGAATAATTGAAATCCTTGCCCAGCAGCCACAAATCGGCGTTGATCGCGCTAGCATGCGCCAGCAAGGATGCGGGCGGCACCGGATCGCTGCAAATGGCAGGCTTTCCGGAGCGGAAGATACCGGCCTTCTCGAAACCGATTTCTTCGCGCGTACTGCCCAGATAATCGACATGGTCGATGTCGATACTGGTCACGATGGCGACGTCGGCATCGATCACGTTGACCGCATCAAGGCGCCCACCCAGACCCACTTCCAGGATCGCGACATCGAGTCCGGCGCCGGCCAGCAGATACATGATGGCCAGCGTGGTGAATTCGAAATACGTCAGATCAGTATCACCGCGCACCGCCTCGACGGCGTTAAAACTGGCGATCAGCGCCGCGTCCGATGCCAGTTCGCCGCCAACACGGGCGCGCTCGTTGAAGTCGAGAAAGTGCGGCTTGATATACGTGCCGACCTTGTAGCCGGCGCGTAGCAGCATCGATTCCAGCATCGCGCAAGTAGAACCCTTGCCATTGGTGCCAGCGACCATGATGACGGGGCAATCGAATTGCAGCGCCATGCGTTCTTTGACGGCAAGGACGCGATCCAGACCCATGTTGATGTGGATTTCGGCATGCCGTGCTTCCAGCATGACAAGCCAGCCTGGCAGTGTAGTGGGGAGATTTTGCATGGAAAAAGTTCTTGAAAAGTCGGCAAATAAGGCAGCGGCGCGCAAGCTTGTGCGCGCCGGGTCGTGCGAACTGTCAGGCCAGTACTTCGACTGCCTGATTTTGCAGCAATGCCAGCAGACGGGCGATTTCTTCACGCATCTTGCGGCGATCGACGATCATGTCGACGGCGCCCTTGGTAACAAGGAACTCGGCGCGCTGAAAACCTTCGGGCAGCTTTTCGCGCACGGTATTTTCGATCACGCGCGGGCCGGCAAAACCGATCAGCGCTTTCGGCTCGGCGATCACGATATCGCCCATGAAAGCAAACGAAGCCGATACACCGCCCATCGTCGGGTCCGTCAATACGCTGATGAAAGGCAATTTTTTTGCCGACAGTTTGGTCAGCATCGCGGTGGTCTTGGCCATTTGCATCAGCGACAACAAGCCTTCCTGCATACGGGCACCACCGGTCGCCGTGATGCAAATGAATGGCACTTTTTGCTCCAGCGCCACTTGCGCGCCACGCGCGAAGCGCTCGCCAACGACCGATCCCATCGATCCGCCCATGAATTCGAACTCGAAACAAGCGACGACGACAGGCAAGCTCATGATGGCGCCGCCGAGCACGATCAACGCATCGGTTTCGCCGGTCGCTTCCATCGCCGCTTTCAGGCGATCCGGGTATTTCTTGCTATCTTTGAACTTGAGCGTATCGACTGGCAAGGTTTCCTGGCCAATTTCATAGCGCCCGCCGGTATCAAGCAACCCATCGAGGCGTGCGCGTGCGCGTATGCGCATGTGGTGGCTGCATTTCGGGCAAACGTGCAAATTCGATTCCAGATCGGTGCGGTATAACACCGCTTCGCACGACGGGCACTTGACCCACAGACCTTCGGGCATCGTTTTGCGCGCCGAAGCGTCCGAGCGCTGTATGCGCGGGGGCAGCAGTTTTTCCAGCCAACTCATGTTCTCTCCTATTGCCCGTTGGGGCAGGTGGTGCCAGCATGCTTGCTGGCGATAACGCTGGTACTTGGCGCTTGCACCACAGCCGTTGTGTCATGCTTTTGTGTCATGCTTTTGTGTCATGCTTTTGTGCCACGCTTTTGTGCCACGCTTTTGTGCCACGCTTTTGTGCCACGCTTTTGTGCCACGCTTTTGTGTCACACTTTTACTTGGCGTTATTGCATTGCAGAAAAATTATGTGCGACAGTGTAGCCGGTCAAAGCCGCCTTGTCGAATTTTGCCAGCCTGCCATGCTCTCGCATGGCAGGCATTCATGGACATGCCACTGGCGAGACTGGCTCAGGAATCGAGTGCCACGCGGATGCCGGCGACAAAGCTGCGCACCGCCTCAACGGCGCCTTCTTTTGGCGTGTTCTCGATTTCTTCGATGATGCGACTGCCGATGACGACCGCATCGGCCACGTCCGACAGTGCCTTCGCGGTGGCGGCATCACGGATGCCGAAACCGACGCCGATAGGCAGCTTGACATGCTGGCGGATTGCCTTGACGCGTTCGGTGACTTGTTGCGTATCGATATTGCCGGCACCGGTCACGCCTTTCAGCGACACGTAGTAACTGAAACCGGAACCGACCTTGGCCACCTGACGAATGCGCTCCTCGGTTGAGGTCGGCGCCAGCAGGAAAATCAGGTCCAGTTCGCTCGCGCGCATCGCAAGAGCGAACTCTTCGCACTCTTCCGGCGGGTAATCGACAATGATCGCGCCATCAACACCAGCCGCTTTCGACGCCTCGGTGAAAGCATCGATACCGATGCGCTCGATCGGGTTGGCATAGCCCATCAAAACGACTGGCGTGAGCTGATCGGTGATACGGAACTGGCGCACGAATTCAAACACGTCGCGCAGACCGACATTGAATGCCAATGCGCGCTCGCATGCGCGCTGGATGACCGGACCTTCGGCCATCGGGTCGGAAAACGGCACACCCAACTCAATCAGATCGGCGCCACCGGCAACCAGTGCATGCATCAGCGGCAAGGTCAGTTCAGGCCCCGGATCGCCGGCAGTAATGAACGTGACCAAACCGGTTTTTTTTTGTGCCGCCAATGCGGCAAATGTTGCTGTAATTCTGGACATGGAGTTTTTCTCTATCGGTTGAAGGGGCGATCAGTTGAAATTCAAGCCCATTCGCTCTGCCACGGTATGCATATCCTTGTCACCACGGCCGGAAAGATTGGCCAGTATCAACTGGTCTTTCGGCAGCGTTGCCGCCAGTTTCGCCGCATAAGCCAGCGCATGTGCCGATTCGAGCGCCGGAATGATGCCTTCAATATGGCAACAGTCGTGAAATGCGGCCAATGCTTCTTCATCGGTCACCGACACATACTCGGCGCGGCCGAGGTCCTTCAACCACGCATGCTCCGGGCCAACGCCAGGATAGTCGAGTCCGGCCGATACCGAGTGCGTTTCAACAATCTGGCCATTTTCATCTTGCAACAGATAGGTCCGGTTGCCATGCAACACGCCCGGAATGCCGGCAGCCAGCGAGGCCGAGTGCTTGCCGCTGTCGAGCCCTTCTCCGCCCGCCTCGACGCCGACCAGGCGCACGGATTTCTCATCGATATACGGATAAAAAATGCCCATCGCATTCGATCCGCCACCGATGCAAGCGAGCACGTAATCGGGTTGACGGCCGGTCATCTCAGGCATCTGCACCAGGCATTCCTCGCCGATCACTGCCTGGAAGTCACGCACCATCATCGGATAGGGATGCGGACCGGCGACGGTGCCGATGATGTAAAACGTATTTTCAATATTCGTGACCCAGTCGCGCATCGCTTCATTGAGTGCGTCCTTGAGCGTTTTGGAGCCGGACTCGACCGGCACCACCGTCGCGCCCAGCAACTTCATCCGATACACGTTCTGGGCCTGGCGCTTGATGTCGGCGCTGCCCATGTAGACCACGCATTCAAGGCCGAAGCGGGCACAGATGGTCGCCGTCGCCACGCCGTGCTGACCGGCGCCGGTTTCGGCAATAATGCGCTTCTTGCCCATGCGCAGTGCCAGCAGTGCCTGGCCGATCACATTGTTGATCTTGTGCGCGCCGGTGTGGTTCAAGTCTTCGCGCTTGAAGAAAATTTGTGCGCCGCCCATCATTTCAGACCAACGCTTGGCATGGTAGATCGGCGATGGACGGCCGACAAAATGCTTCAGTTCGTAACGGTATTCCTGCAAAAACTCAGGGTCGTGACTGTATTTGGCGTAAGCAGCGCTCAGCTCAGCGAGCGCCAGACTGAGCGTTTCGGCGACAAAAGCGCCGCCATACGGACCAAAGTGGCCACGTGCGTCCGGCAATTGATAATCGGAGGTATGAAACAGGGGGACTGCGCCGCTGTCAGGCAAGGTTTTCATGGGATTTTTCTCTTTCAATGGTGGCATCTGCGGCACGGATGGCGGCGATAAAATCGGCCATCTTGTGCCAGTCTTTGATGCCCTTGGCTGCTTCGACGCCACTGCTGACATCGACGGCCCAAGGGCGCACGCGCAACACCGCGTCAGTCGCGTTTTGCACGCTCAAGCCACCACTCAAAACGACCCGAGGCGCGAGTTCTTTGGGAATCAGAGACCAATCAAAACCCTTTCCTGCTCCGCCGTAAGCATCAACATAGGTATCTAGCAACAAGCCCGAGAACAGGCTGCTCGCGGCGCAATATTGCTGTTCGTATTCTAACAAATTGGCGGCCAGCGTGTCGGGCTTGACCCGAAACACCTGAACAAACGGGCGCGCAGCCGCTTGTGCCAGCGCGGCGCTATGAGCGACGCTCTCGCCGCCGTGAAATTGCAGCATCGTCAGCGGTGCGATACTGGTCACCTCCAGTACCTGCTCTACGCTGGCATTGACAAACAAGCCGACCGTGCTGACATACGGCGGCACGCAAGCGATCAATGCCGCTGCCTGTTCGGCACTGACGTAGCGCGGGCTGTTCGGGTAAAACACGAAACCGAGCGCGTCGGCGCCGGCGGCACAAGCCGCCTCGACGTCTTCCCGTCGGGTCAGACCACAAATTTTGATACGCGTGCGTTGCATGCTAATTTGAACTCCTTGAAAACCAGGACAAAGGGCTTTCCACTTCTTGTGGCAAGCCCCATTTCGGGTCGTAATCGATTTTCGCCAGATACAAACCATCTGGCATGAAGGTGGGTGCTGCATGATGGCGATCGCGCCCCTCGAGCACATCTTGCAGCCATGCGGGTGGATGCTTGCCGGTGCCCACATAGATCATTGAGCCGACCAGATTGCGCACCATGTGGTGCAAAAAGGCGCTGGCGCGTATGGTGAAGACAACCAACTCGCCATGCCGTTCTATGCTGATTTCATGCATCAGCTTGACAGGTGATTTAGCCTGGCACTGGGATGAGCGAAACGCACTGAAATCGTGCTGACCGATCAGGAAATTGGCCCCCTGCTGCATTAATTCGACATCCAGCGGACGGAACACGAAACCGGTCCGCCCCGCCAGCAGCGGCGAGCGGGTCGTGTGGTTATACAGCACATAGTGATAAGTGCGCGAACGGGCGCTGAAACGGGCGTGAAATTGCTGGTCGAAGCAGGTGTCGACTTGCTTGGCCCAGCGCACCGCGATCGACGGCGGCAAGAAGGCATTGACGCCGCGCACCCATGCATGGATGTCGCGCTCAAGCTCGGTATCGAAATGGATAACCTGTTCCAGCGCGTGGACACCGGTGTCGGTGCGACCGGCGCAAGTGGTGGCCAGTGTGACACGGGCAAATTTTTGCAGCGCACATTCAAGCCTGTCCTGCACCGTCTGACCATCTTGCTGCTTCTGATAGCCATGCCATGCGGTACCGTCATACTGGACACCCAACGCTATCCGCTTCAATTATTGTCCAATATCAAGTTATCAGCTGACCATTATAACGCGCCGCATCAACCTCGCTGCACCTGCATCGCGAGCGCCCTGGCAACTTGCTCCTTGTTGCCGCCCTGGATCACTTCATCGATCAGTTCGGATGCGCCTTCATTGTCGCCGATTTCCTGATAAGCGATGGCAAGCTCAAGTTTGGCATCCATTTCCACATCCATCGTCACAGGCGGCGCGGCATCGGCAACCACGGGTTCCTCCGGCAGCGGCGCATGCTTGCCGAGATCGGGCGTCATGCCGGTTCGCTCGGCATCGGGCGTTTGCAAAGGATTGGCAACGGCGTCGGCATCGCTCAAGTCCAGTTCCAACAATGGCTCAGCGCCACCGGGCTGCGCCGATGCGGCCTTCTGGTCTGGTTGCTCCGGCGCCGATGGCGCAGGCAAATCGAAATTGAAATCGAAATCGAAGTCCAGACTGTTGTCATCCGGTGCAGTTGGCGTTGGCGTTGGCGTTGGCGTTGGCGTTGGCACCGGGACGGGCGGCAAAGTGTCCGGCAATTCGAACTCGATATCCAGCGATGGCATGCCTGCCGCGGGCGCTGCTGCAGCGGCCGGGACCGGGCCAGGCACCGCGCTAGCGACCGGTTCGATCGGCTGCGACTCGAAAGCCAGGCCAGCGGCATCGGTCGCGTCCGGCAGTTCAGGTTCGGCCGGCGCAATCGTTTGCGGCTCTGACGATACCGAATCGGCGAAATCGGACAGGCCAGCCTCGCCAAGCGCATGGGCCTGGTCGGGGGCGGCGATGGCGTCGGCAGTATCGGCAGTTCGGTCGGCAAACGGCACTGCCGGTGCCGGTGCCGCTTCAACGACTTCAGCGGCGCTGGCATACAGCGCATTGAGCGGGTCGATAGTCAAGCCCAACGCAGCCACTTGCGCCCATTGCGCGCCAGTCCCGTTGGTCACCGCGTGCAACTGGGCTGCCGATACGGCAAAGGCGTCGACATCCTTGCGCCCGGCATAGATTTCAAGCAGCTTCAGGCGCACCGGGTAACGCTCGGGATACGTGCGCAGCGCTTCCCGCAAGATTTCTTCGGCTTGCGCCTCGCGGCCATA
>JBLHNV010000046.1:0-12621 GCA_047623125.1 Janthinobacterium sp.
AAGTACTGGCCAGGACGTCCGTCAAGCACGTCGTCGTCGCCAGCATGGGCGAGTTGCTGGGTGGCGTCAAAGGCATGCTGGTCAATTTCGTCGTGCGCAATGTCAAGAAAATGGTGCCGGCGTTCTCGTTGCCAAATGCGCTGCGTTTTAAGGACGTGCTGGCGCAAGGCGCGAGCATGAAGCTGACGCCGGTCGAGCTGACGCCGCAGGACGTGGCATTCCTGCAATACACGGGCGGTACCACCGGCGTGTCGAAGGGCGCCGCTTTGACGCACCGTAACATCATCGCCAACGTGCTGCAAACGGAAGCCTGGTCGCAGCCGGCGCTGCAGAGGGAACCGAAGGTGGAATCCCTGTCCATCGTTTGCGCATTGCCTTTGTATCATATCTTTGCGCTGACCGCTTGCGCGATGTGGGGCATGCGAATGGGGGCGCTCAATATCCTGATCCCGAATCCGCGCGACATCCCCGGCCTCGTCAAGGAACTGGGCAAATACAATTTCAACATGCTGCCCGCAGTGAACACGCTGTACAACGCGTTGCTGAACCACCCGGACTTTGCCAAGCTTGATTTTTCGGCGCTGAAAATCGCCAACGGTGGTGGTATGGCGGTGCAAAAATCGGTCAACGACCAGTGGCTGAAAGTGACCGGCGTATCGATCATCGAAGGCTATGGCTTGTCGGAAACGTCGCCGGTGGCCACTTGCAACCCGGCCGACGATGTCGCCTTTTCGGGCACGATCGGCTTGCCGGTGCCTTCGACCGATATCGCCATTCTCGACGACGACGGCAATCCTGTTGCGCTCGGGCAGCCGGGGGAAATCGCGATTCGCGGCCCGCAAGTGATGTCCGGGTACTGGAATCGCCCGGATGAAACCGCCAAGGTCATGACTGCCGACGGCTTCTTCAAATCGGGCGATATCGGCATCATGGACGAGCGCGGTTACACGAAAATCATCGACCGCAAGAAAGACATGATCCTGGTGTCCGGCTTCAACGTTTATCCGAACGAAATCGAAGGCGTGATCGCAGCCCATCCGGGGGTGCTTGAATGCGCCTGCGTCGGCGTAGCGGATGCGAATTCGGGCGAAGCGGTCAAGTTGTTCGTGGTGCGCAAGGATCCGAACCTGAGCGTCGAGCAGTTGATGGCGTATTCCAAGGAACAGTTTACTGCCTATAAGAAGCCCAAGTACATCGAGTTCCGCGATGAGCTGCCGAAGACCAATGTTGGAAAAATATTGCGCCGGGTCTTGCGCGACGAGTAAACATGCAACATGCAACATGCAACATGCAACATGCAACATGCAACATGCGGGTGCGCGTAACGCCATGCCGATGCGCGCACCCGGTTATCATTAAAAGATGAGGCAGCAGATGGACAGGATTTGGTTAGCGTCGTACCCCGAAGGGGTACCAAAGGAGATCGACTGCACGCAGTACCGTTCGATCGCACAATTGCTGGAAGAAGCTTTCCGTAAATATGCCGATCGCAATGCCTATGTCTGTATAGACAAGTTTCTTACTTACCGCGAACTCGACCGTCTGTCGCAGCAGATGGGTGCCTGGCTGCAAGGTCAGGGCTTGAAGCCTGGCGCACGCGTTGCGATCATGCTGCCGAACGTGCTGCAATATCCGGTCGCGATGGCGGCGATCCTGCGTGCCGGTTACACGGTCGTCAATGTGAATCCGCTTTACACGCCGCGCGAATTGCAGCATCAGTTGCAAGACTCGGGCGCGGTAGCGATCATCGTGCTGGAAAATTTCGCCACCACGCTGGAGAGCGTGATCGACAAAACCAGCATCAAGCACGTCATCGTAGCGACGATCGGCGACATGCTGGGCACAGCCAAGGGCATGGTCGCCAACTTTATCGTGCGCCGCGTCAAGCGCATGGTGCCGGCATATTCGCTGCCAGGCGCGATCCGGTTCAATCGGGTGCTGGCAGAAGGCGCGCAGATGGCGCTCGCGCCGGTCAAGCTTGGCCATGACGATATTGCCTTCTTGCAATACACAGGCGGCACCACCGGCGTGTCCAAGGGCGCGGTGCTGTTGCACCGCAACGTGATTGGCAACATCTTGCAAAACGAAGCGTGGCTGATGCCGGTATTGTCGCAGCAGCCCCCGACCGAGCAACTGACTTTTGTATGTGCATTGCCGCTGTATCATATCTATTCGCTGACGGTCAGCGCGTTGATGGGCACGCGTCTGGGTGGCTTGAACGTGCTGGTGCCGAACCCGCGCGACATGCCCGGCTTCGTCAAGGAGCTGGCCAAGTACAAGGTCAATATTTTCCCTGCAGTCAATACGCTGTATAACGCCTTGCTGAACCAGCCTGATTTCCAGAAGCTCGATTTTTCCAGCTACAAGGTGTGCAACGGCGGCGGCATGGCGGTGCAGAAAGCGGTGGCAGACAAGTGGCTGAAGCTGACCAATTGCCCGATCGTCGAAGGCTATGGCTTGTCGGAAACCTCCCCGGTGGCGACCGTGAACCGTTACGATATACGGGAATTCAGCGGCACCATCGGCTTGCCATTGCCATCGACCGACATCACGATCCTGGATGATCACGGTATGCCGGTGCCCTATGGCGCACCCGGCGAGATCGCGATCCGCGGCCCGCAAGTGATGGCCGGTTACTGGCAGCGCGATGATGAAACGGCGCAAGTGATGACGCCCGATGGTTACTTCAAGACCGGCGATGTCGGCATCATGAGTGACAAAGGCTACATCCGTATTGTCGATCGCAAGAAAGACATGATCCTGGTGTCGGGTTTCAACGTCTATCCGAATGAAGTCGAAGGCGTGCTGGCGGCCCATCCGGGCGTGCTGGAGTGCGCTTGCGTCGGGGTACCGGATGCGCATTCGGGCGAAGCGGTCAAGGTCTTCATCGTGCGCCGTGACCCGGCGCTGACAGTCGAGCAATTGAACCACTACTGCAAGCAAGAATTGACGGCTTACAAGAAGCCGAAATACTTCGAGTTTCGCGAGACGTTGCCGAAGACGAACGTCGGCAAGATATTGCGCCGCGAGTTGCGCGATGAGGCACAGGCTGCCTGATGCCGTTTCCGGGCTGCCGTATCAGTCCATCAAGCTCGACAGCGGCGGCAACTGGCGCGGCTTGCGGTCGTCGCCGGTCGCCACGTAAGTCAGCGTCGCTTCCGTCACCTTGACGGTGCTCGCCTGCAGTCGGTTGCGTTCGGCATAGACTTCGACATTGACGGTGATCGAAGTATTGCCCACCTTGACGATTTCGGCATAAAAAGACAGCAGGTCGCCGATGAATACCGGATGCTTGAATACGAACGAATTGACGGCGATGGTCGCGACGCGGCCGTTGGCGCGGCGCGTGGCCGGCAGTGATCCGGCAATGTCGACTTGCGCCATGATCCAGCCGCCGAATACGTCGCCATAGACATTGGCGTCGGCCGGTCCCGGCAAGACGCGCAGTTCCGGCATTTTTCCTGGCGGCAGACTCGATTTGATGTAATTGTCAGGCAAAATTTCCGGGGTGGTCATCAAGAACTCTCATGAAAGGCTACAATCTTATCGATTGAAACATAAAAAAGCCAGTTCCGCCATGCGCCGTCACTCGAACACACCCCCACCCCCTCCCAAGCCGGCAGACGGCACACCCCAGCGCGGCGATATCGCGACGTTAAAAACGCTGCTGCCTTACCTGTGGGTGTACAAGTGGCGCGTCTTGCTGGCGATGCTGTGCCTGGTGGGCGCCAAGATGGCGAACGTTGGCGTACCGCTGGTGCTCAAGCAATTGGTCGATCAGATGAACGTGACGCCCAGCCATCCGCAAGCGATGCTGGTGCTGCCGCTGGGCGTGCTGGCAGCCTATGGCGCGCTGCGTTTGTCGACGACACTGTTTACCGAGTTGCGCGAATTCCTGTTTGCCCGCGTCACGCAGCGCGCGGTGCGCACCATCGCGCTGCAAGTGTTCCGGCACTTGCATGCGCTGTCCTTGCGCTTTCACCTGAACCGCCAGACCGGCGGCATGACGCGCGACATCGAGCGCGGCACCCGCGGTGTCAGTTCGTTGATCGCCTACACGCTGTTCAATATCTTGCCGACGCTGGTCGAGATCACGCTGGTGCTCACTTACCTGGTGCTCAACTACAATATCTGGTTTTCGATCATCACCGCTTGCGCGCTGGTGTGCTACATCACGTTCACGGTCGTGGTGACCAACTGGCGCACGCATTTCCGGCGCACGATGAATGACCTGGACTCGAAAGCGAACGGCCGCGCGATCGATTCGCTGATCAATTACGAGACTGTCAAATATTTCAGCAATGAAGACTTCGAGGCGCGCCGCTACGACGAAGGCTTGCAGCGCTTCGAGGGCGCCGCCGTGAAGTCGCAAACCTCGCTGTCGCTGCTCAATACCGGCCAATCGTTGATCATTGCCACGGCCGTCACGTTGATTTTATGGCGTGCGACTCAGGGCGTCATCGATGGCACGATGACGCTGGGCGACCTGGTGCTGGTCAACGCGTTCATGATCCAGTTGTATATTCCGCTCAATTTCCTGGGCGTGATTTACCGGGAAATCAAGCAAAGTCTGGCCGACATGGAGCGCTTGTTCGAGTTGCTCGACCAGCACCGCGACATCGCCGACAAGCAAGGTGCGGCGGCGCTTGTCACGCACGGCGCCGAGGTACGCTTTTCGCATGTCGATTTCAATTACGATCCGAATCGGCAGATCCTGTTCGACGTCAGCTTCACGATTCCCGCCGGCACCACGACGGCGCTGGTCGGTCATAGCGGTTCCGGCAAATCGACGCTGTCGCGTCTGCTGTTTCGCTTCTATGAAGTCAACGCAGGCGCCATCACGATCGACGGTCAGGATTTGCGCGACGTGACCCAGCGTTCTTTGCGCAGCGCGATCGGCATCGTGCCGCAGGATACGGTGCTGTTCAACGACACGATCGAATACAACATCGGCTATGGCAAGCCGGGCGCGACCCGGGAAGACATCGTCGCCAGCGCCAAGGCCGCGTCGATCCACGACTTCATCGAAAGCTTGCCCGACGGTTATGCTTCGATGGTCGGCGAGCGCGGCTTGAAACTGTCCGGCGGCGAGAAGCAGCGCGTGGCGATCGCACGCGCCTTGTTGAAAAACCCCGCCATCCTGATTTTCGATGAGGCGACGTCGGCGCTCGATTCGAAGGCCGAGCAGGCGATCCAGACCCAGTTGAAGGAAATCGCGAAAAGCCGCACCACGCTGGTCATCGCGCACCGCTTGTCGACAGTGGCTGACGCCGAGCAAATCCTGGTGCTCGATCATGGCAGCATCGTCGAGCGCGGCACCCACCCGCAGTTGCTGGCCGCTGCCGGCCTGTACGCCCAGATGTGGCAGCGTCAGCAAGCGAAAGGCGAAGATGCCGCAGTGTCGAGCCCGGTGCAGCCGCTGTCAGCTTGACGCCCGGCCGACTGGCATGGGACGGTAAGGCTTTTCATGCCATTTTTGACGGCGCCTCAGGCTCCATGTTGCGCGCGCGGATGGCGAGTATTTGCGGCAAACACAGCTGGAAATGCGCGACCACTTCAGGGTCGAAGTGGATGCCCGCATTTTCCGCGATGAAGGTCACGGCATCGGCCACCGGCCAAGCCAGCTTGTACGGACGCGCCGAGGTCAGCGCATCAAATACGTCGGCCAGTGCGACGATGCGGCCCGCTTGCGGAATCGCATGGCCGGCCAGGCCGACAGGGTAGCCGCTGCCATCCCATTTTTCGTGATGGTTCTGGGCGATCACGCGGGCCAGTTGCAGCAAGTCGGAGTCGGCATTCTCGAGGATGTCGGCACCGATTGTGACGTGGGTTTTCATCGTTTCCCATTCGTGTGACAGGAGCTTGCCTGGCTTTAACAGCACCGCGTCCGGAATGCCGATCTTGCCGACGTCGTGCATCGGACTGGCATGCAGCATCAACTCGCAATCCTGGTCGCTCCAGCCCAGGCTGCGGGCCAGTAATGCGCAATACTGGCTCATCCGCGTGATATGCAAGCCGGTCTCGTTGTCGCGGTATTCGGCGGCCCGGCCCAGCCGCAGCACGACTTCGAGGCGGCTTTGCCGCAGTGCTTCGGTGCGTACGCGCACCATGTGTTCCAGTGCGGCTCTCTGATCATGCACCATCCGATGCGCCATCTGGGCGTCGAGCAGGTTGCGCACGCGCATCAGCAGTTCGGTGCGGTCGAACGGCTTGCCGACGAAATCGCGCGCGCCCGAAGTCAGTGCTTTCAGCAATTCTTCGTGGCTGTGCTCGGCGGTCAGCACGACGATCGGTGGCAGCAGGGGATCGTCCAGCGCCTTCAGTTGCGCCATCACCTGATAGCCATCGAGATGCGGCATGTTAATGTCGAGCAAGATCAAGTCCGGCCGCGCTTCCATGTAGAGGCTCAGCACGTCGCGCGGGTCTTGAATCAGCACCAGTTGGCGCGAATCCTGGCTGGCCAGCAGCTTGCCCATCAGCTTCAGGTTGGCGCGCTCGTCATCGACGACGAAGATGCGTGCCTGGGCCAGAAGAGCGCCGGTCATGCCGCGCGCAGTTGAGTATCGGCCATGAAATGGTCGATGGTTTTCAGGAACAGGCTGACATCGAGCGGTTTGGTCAGGTACTCGACGAAGCCGGCCGCTCTGCCGCGTTCGATGTCGCGCGGCATCGCATTGGCGGTCACGGCGATGACGGGAATCGCTGCTAGCCGGACATCGGACTTCAGCACACCCAGTACCTGGTAGCCGTCCATGGCCGGCATGTTGATGTCCAGCAAGATCAATTCTGGCTGGTGCGCCAGGGCCAGTTCGATGCCCAGTTCCGGCGCATGTGCCGTGATTAACTCGATGGTGCTGCGCATGCGCAGCATCTGGGCGATCAGCTTCAGGTTGACGGGATTGTCGTCGATGCACAATATCCGGAACTTTTGCTCACGCTCATCATTTGGCGCTTGCGCGTCGACGATCTCGCACTGTGCACTCAGACTCAGCGTCGTCTGGGCCAGGGCCGGCATGTCGATCCAGAAGGTGGAGCCGACCCCGACCTGGCTGTCAAAGCCCACCTTGCCGCCCATCAGTTCGACCAGGCTGCGTGTGATGGTCAGCCCGATGCCGGTGCCCTCGATATCGTTTTGCTTCGCATTGAGCCGGCTGAAGGGCTGGAACAATTGCGCCATGTCTGCGGGGGCGATACCGTTGCCTTCATCGGCCACCGTGATGCGGCGCCAGCCTTCCTCCAGCATCTGGACGCCGACGCGGACCGTGCCACCATCGCGGTTGTACTTGATCGCATTCGAAAGCAGGTTCAGCAGCACCTGCTTGAGGCGGGTGTGGTCGGCGCGCACGGCCATGTACGGCGGCACATCGAGCATCAGTTTGATGTGCCGCGTCGCTGCCAGCGGCAAGATCAGCTGGCGGCAATCTTCGGCCAGGCCTGCCAGTTCCACCGGTTCCAGCGACAGGTCGATGCGGCCGGACTCGATCTTGGCCAGGTCCAGCACTTCGTTGATCAATTCCAGCAGGTGGCGGCCGCCCTTCAGGATTTCATGGACGTTATCTTGCTGGTCGGCATTGAGACCACTATCGTATTCGAGCATCTGGGAAAAACCGAGGATGGCGTTCATCGGCGTGCGCAATTCGTGACTCATGCTCGAAAGGAACGCCGATTTGGCGAGGTTTGCGCGTTCGGCCGATACGCGCGCTTCCACCAGTGCCGCTTCGACCTCCTTGCGTTCGCTAATATTGCTGTGGATGCCGATCATGCGCAACGGATTGCCTACCTCGTCGCGCGTCACCAGTGTGTTACGACACAATATCCACTTGTAGCTGCCATTTTTGCAGCGCAGTCGCAACTGCACGTCGTAATCTGGCGCCGCTCCGCTGAGGTAATCTTGCAAGTGCTGCTGCATCCGGTTCACGTCATCCGGATGGATGCTGGCGATCCAGGCTGCTGCTGTGGGGTCGATTTCTCCCTTGTCGAAACCCAGCATCGCTTCATAATGGCCGGAAAGCGTGCGTTCGCCGGTCACAAGATTCCAGTCGGAAATGCCGTCGCCGGCGCCTTCGACGGCGAAGCTGAAACGCTCTTCGCTGAGACGCTGCGCTTCCTGGCTGTGCTTGAGTGTCGTGATGTCGGTGCGGATCGAAATGTACTGCGTCGGTTTGCCACGGTCGTCGAGGAAAGGCACGATGGTTGCATCGACCCAGTACAGATCGCCGTTGTTGCGTTGATTGCAAACCTCGCCGTGCCAGGTCTTGCCGGCGCCTATGGTGCGCCACAGTTCGCGATAGAATCCGGGTGGATGGGTGACGGACTTGATCATCCGGTGGTTTTGCCCCATCAATTCATTTCGGCTGTAGCCGCTGATGACGCAGAAACGGTCATTGACGTGCGTGATGGCACCCTTGACATCGGCGATGCTGATGATGGCATGCTCGTCGACGGCGACGCGCAATTGCTCCAGCCGGGCATTGGCCCAGGCGTCTTGCTGGCGTCGCAGCATCTCGCAGCGCTGCATCGAGCGATAGCGCCATGCGTGCGACTTGACGGCGACGACCAGCAGTTCTGGCGCCGCCGGCCCGATCAGAAAATTCTCGAAGCTTGCCGCCTGGCTCAGCAGCATCTGTTGCATGGCATCGGCCCCGCTCAGAAAGATGACGGGTAGCCGCGCATGGTCGGGGTGCTGGCGTACGATGGAAGTGAGTTCCGGTCCGCTGCAGTGCTGCAGTGCGATATCGAGCAATAACAGGTCGGGTTTGAAGGAGCGCAGCGCTGCTGCCATCTGCAGCGGATCCCCGGTGGCGCACACATCAATGCCGGCCTCTTGCAGCGCGGCGCTATGCCGGGCCAGGCTGTGAGCGTCACTGCCCTGCACGATCACGCGCAGCGCCGGGCCATGCAACTGGTCGTGGAGATCCTCGATCAGCGCAGCCAGTCGTTCGGGATCGAGCGGTTGCTGAAAAAACTGGCTGACACCGGCGCGTTGCCAGCCGATCTGATCTTCGATGCGGTCATCGGCGTCGGTGATGACGACCCAGTGCGCTGCCATGCCTGCGCGTCGCGCCAGCTCGGCACGGGTGCTCGCATCGAGTCCGTTCATCCAGGTCTGGCAAGTCAGCAGCACATCGTTCCGGTTCAGCGGATCGGGCAGTTGCGCCAGCGTGATGCTGCGGCAAGACTGAGTCTTTAACGCAGACAGGCGTTGTGGCAGCGCGGTGATCCCGGATGTAAACGCGCCGAGAGTGATGATGCGCAATGACGGGCCTGGCACGACGGCTGAGTTGGGACTCATGGGGGGGTCCTGTTTTCTGATCCCTGGTTCCTGCTGTCGATGGGATGCCGATCAGCGCTTCAGCGGGGTAAATAAATAATTAATAAAAATAATGTTTATTGCTTAAAACAAATTTATTACAAAATGAAAACTATTTGCGCATTGTCGCATGCAAGCGCCTTTATAAAAAAGAAATTTTTTGGCTTGCGCTCAAGGCCCTGATTTGGTCGCGCTGCCTTTTTGCGTAGCGGTATCCATGTTGCGGTTGGCGATGCGTCATGCGATCCGGCGATCTGGCGATCCGGCGATCTGGCCATGCGAGCATGTCAGGTAATAAGGCATAAAAAACATGTTTTTCATCCAAAAAAGTTAAATGAATCAGTCAACATCGATAAAATGCAATAAAATCTCATGCAGTTGCCGCTACACGCGCCACCGTCATCGCATGCTGGGCTACTAGCCCCACCCTTACATCCAGGAGAGAACATGAAACCAACAAAATTTATCGCAGCCTTGCTCAGCATCGGCCTCATCGGTGGCGCACTGCCGCTGCATGCACAGGAATTGACTGGTACCCTGGCCAAGATCAAGAAATCGGGCGTGATTACACTCGGCGTGCGCGACGGCTCGATCCCGTTTTCCTACCTTGATGACAAGCAGCAGTACCAGGGTTACTCGGTCGACTTGTGCATGAAAGTGGTCACCTCGCTGCAAAAGCAGCTTGGCATGACTGCGTTGCGAGTCGTGATGAGTCCGGTCACCTCGGCCAACCGCATTCCGCTGATGGCGAATGGCACCATCGACCTCGAATGCGGTTCGACGACCAACAATATCGAACGCCAGCAGCAAGTGGCGTTTGCACCGACGATGTTCGTCATCGCCAGCCGCTTGCTGGCCAAGAAATCGTCGAATATCAAGACGCTGGCCGACATGAAGGGCAAGACGCTGGTTGCGACCGCCGGCACCACGACATCCAAGCAGATGGCGATCCTGAACAATGAACGCGATCTCGGCATGCGCATCGCTGTCGGCCGCGACCATCCGGAATCGTTCCTGATGGTCGAAACCGGACGCGCCGTGGCCGAGGCCAACGACGACATCTTGCTGGCATCACAAATGGCGAATGCAAAAAATCCGGCCGAGTATGAGATCACCAAGGAAGCATTGTCCGTCGAGCCATACGCGATCATGATGCGTCGTGGCGACCCTGAATTCAAGAAGGCGGTCGACGTGGCGCTGAGCAGAGTGTATAAATCCGACGACATCAACCGCATCTACAACAAGTGGTTCATGTCGGCAATTCCTCCGAAGGGCATCAACATGAACTTCCCGATGTCGGCCGAACTGAAGGCGGTGTTTGCCAATCCAACCGATTCCGGTGACCCTGCCGCCTATGCGGTGGTGCCGGCAGCGCAAACAGCGGCCTCCAAAAAGAAATAAGGCAAGCGCAGCAAAACCGGGAGGCACTAGCCTCCCGCTTCACATGTATTTCCGGCGGGCCAGGCTCTTGGTCAGGCCTGGGAGTACCGTACCGACAAGAACAGATCAGTGACAATCCGCTCGGACTGCGCCGCATCGAAGGATGAATATGAATTACCGTTGGAACTGGAACATCTTCTGGGAGGCGTCTCCCACCGGCGCCGGCACCTACATGGACACGCTGTGGTCCGGGCTGATGTGGACGCTGGCGACCTCGCTGACAGCCTGGATCATGGCGCTGGCGCTGGGCCTGGTCATTGGCACTGTGCGCAGTTTGCCCAACAAGTGGGCAGTGGGCCTGGCCAACGGCTATGTCGAACTGTTTCGCAACGTGCCGCTGCTGGTGCAAATGTTTCTGTGGTATTTTGTGATGCCTGAACTGCTGCCGCAAGAGGCCGGCGACTGGGTCAAATCGTTGCCGAATGCGCCGTTCATCACAGCCGTCATCTGCCTCGGATTTTTCACGTCGTCGCGCGTTGCGGTGCAAGTGACGACCGGAATTCAGGCCTTGCCGCGTGGGCAATTGCTGGCTGGCACCGCGCTCGGCCTGACATTGACGCAGACCTACCGCTACATCTTGCTGCCGATGGCCACGCGCGTGATCTTGCCGCCGCTGACCAGCGAATTCTTGAACATCATCAAGAACAGTTCGGTCGCGCTGACGATCGGCTTGATTGAATTGACGGCCAGCGCGCGCGCGATCCAGGAATTCTCTTTCCAGGTGTTCGAAGCCTTCTCGGCTGCTACCATCATCTACATCGTCGTCAATATTTTCGTTGTCTTCATGATGCACAGAATCGAGAAAAAAGTCGCGATTCCAGGTTTCGTCGTGGCCGGCGCTGCATCGGGGGGGCATTGACATGTTGGGTAACTTCGATTTCGATGTCATCTCCCGTTCCTGGGTCTATCTGTTTCAGACCGGGATGGTATTCACGCTGAAACTGACCGCGATGGCGATGGTCGGCGGCATCTTGCTGGGCACGCTGCTGGCGATGATGCGGCTCTCCAGCATCAAGGCGGTGTCGCTGTTTGCATCAAGCTACGTCAACCTGATCCGCTCGGTGCCGCTGGTACTGGTCATTTTCTGGTTCTATTTTCTGGTGCCCTACATCGCGGCCTGGATCATCGGCTCGGAAACGCCGGTCAGGGTGGGCGCATTCTCGTCGGCTTTGATCACGTTCATCATGTTCGAAGCAGCTTATTACTGCGAAATCATGCGCAGCGGCATACAGTCGATCCCGCGTGGCCAGGTTTGGGCCGGCCAGGCGCTGGGCATGAACTATCGCCAGACGATGAGCCATATTGTGCTGCCGCAAGCGTTTCGCAACATGATTCCCGTGCTGCTGACGCAAACCATCGTGCTGTTTCAGGACGTGTCACTGGTGTATGTGCTGTCGATCCCCGATTTCGTCGGCGCTGCCAGCAAGATTGCACAGCGCGACGGACGCCTGATCGAAATGTACGTATTCGTGGCGGTGGTGTATTTCATCATGTGCTACGCGCTGTCGCTGCTGGTCAAGCTTTTGCAGAAACGCGTCGCGATCATCCGATAGCCGTGCCGCACACAAATTACAGAAAGAGCCACATGATAGAACTCAAGAATGTCAGCAAATGGTACGGTCAGTTTCAAGTGCTGACCGAATGCAGCACCAAGGTCGCCAAGGGCGACGTGATGGTAATCTGCGGCCCGTCGGGTTCCGGCAAGTCGACGCTGATCAAGACCGTCAACGGCTTGGAGCCGTTCCAGAAGGGCGAAATCAGCGTCGATGGCGTGTCGGTCGGCGCTGCGAAGACCAATTTATCGAAGCTGCGCGCCCGCATCGGCATGGTGTTCCAGAATTTCGAACTGTTCCCCCACCTGTCGATCCGCG
>JBLHNV010000047.1:0-12576 GCA_047623125.1 Janthinobacterium sp.
GTGCCGTAAGCGAGTGCGGCGACCGCTTGCGCGCCGCCGATCGTGATCACGCGCGTGACGCCGGCAATCGCCGCCGCCGCCAGCACCAGCTGATTTCTGACGCCATCCGGGGTGGGCACCACCATGATGATTTCACCGACCCCGGCCACATGGGCCGGGATCGCATTCATCAGCACCGACGATGGATAAGCCGCCTTGCCCCCTGGCACGTAGATGCCAACCCGGTCCAGCGGCGTGATTTTCTGGCCCAACAGGGTGCCGTCCGGTTCGACATAGGTGAACCCCTTCAGCTCATCCTTCTGACGCGCGTGGAAGAGGCGGATGCGCTCGGCAGCGACGTGCAAGGCGGCGCGCTGGGCTGGCGGCAAACCATCGAGCGCCGCTTGCAACTGCGGCTGCGAAATTTCAAGTTCCAGCATGCTCGCTGCGCCGCCGTCGGGAATCCGGTCAAACCGGTTCGTGCATTCGAGCACTGCGGCGTCGCCGCGCACCTTGACGTCGGCCAGGATCGTACTGACCGCTGTTTCGATCGCTGCATCGGTGCCGGCATCGAATGCCAGCAGCGCGGCGAGCGCGCGCGGGAAATCAGCATCGCTGGAATCAAGTCTGGCTATCTGTATCGACATGGTGGCCTTTAGTTATTGAGTTTCGATGCACGCTCGAACGCTTCGATGATCGGCTGCAGCCGACTGCGCTTGAGCTTGAGCGCAGCCTGGTTGACAACCAGGCGCGATGAAATTTGCATGATTTCTTCGACTTCGACGAGATTATTGGCGCGCAACGTGCTACCGGTGCTGACCAGGTCGACGATGGCGTCCGACAAGCCCACCAGCGGCGCCAGTTCCATCGAGCCGTACAGCTTGATCAGGTCGACGTGCACGCCTTTGGACGCAAAATGCTCGCGCGCCGTCTGCACGAACTTGGTCGCCACGCGCAGCCGCGCACCCTGGCGTACCGCTTTTTCATAGTCGAAGCCAGCCTTGACCGCAACCGACATCCGGCATGCGGCAATGTTCAGGTCGATCGGCTGGTACAAGCCTTCGCCGCCGTGTTCGAGCAGCACATCCTTGCCCGCCACGCCAAAGTCGGCCGCGCCGTACTGGACGTAGGTCGGCACGTCAGTCGCGCGCACGATGATGACGCGCACGTGCGGATCATTTGTGGCCAGAATCAGCTTGCGCGACGTTTCCGGGTCTTCCAGCACCTTGATGCCGGCCGCCGCCAGCAGCGGCAGCGTATCGTCGAAAATGCGCCCCTTCGACAAGGCCAGTATCAACTCCCCGCCAGTGCCGCGATCGAAGCCATTCGATCCATTCAAACCATTCAATCCATTCATGCCGATCCTTCTGTGCCTGCTGCTGTTATCTGGTGTTGTTACTTGACGCGCAAGATGTTCGCGCCGACGGCCGACAATTTTACTTCCATCCGGTCGTAACCGCGATCGAGGTGATAGATGCGGTCAATCAGCGTCTCGCCGTCGGCCGCCAGCGCGGCAACCACCAGCGAAGCCGATGCGCGCAAGTCGGTCGCCATTACCGGCGCGCCGCGCAAGCGCGCCACACCGGTAACGATCGCGGTATTGCCTTCGATCTGGATCGCCGCACCCAGCCGGTTCATTTCCTGCACATGCATGAAACGATTTTCGAAGATCGTTTCAGTCACGCGGCTGGGGCCGTTGGCGATGCTGTTGACAGCCATGAACTGGG
The DNA here is from genome assembly GCA_047623125.1 of Janthinobacterium sp. Lineage (GTDB taxonomy): Bacteria > Pseudomonadota > Gammaproteobacteria > Burkholderiales > Burkholderiaceae_D > Janthinobacterium. The sequence goes on from JBLHNV010000047.1 coordinate 1,707, forward strand.
CTTGCATGTCGGTCGGAAAACCCGGGTATTCGGTAGTGCGGAAATTGACCGGATTCGGGCGCGACGACATTTGCGCGCGTATCCAGTTCGGGCCAAACGTGATCGTCAAGCCCATTGCGCGCAGCTTGTCGAGCGGCGCGTCGAGGATGTCGGTGCGCGTATTGGTCAGCGTGATGTCGCCACCGGCCGCCGCCACCGCGCACAAGAAGGTGCCCGTTTCGATGCGGTCGGCGATCACTGCGTGTTTGGCGCCGTGCAATTCGGGTACGCCCTGAATCACCAGGCAACCGCTGCCGATGCCGTCGATTTTCGCGCCCATCGCGACCAGCAAGTTCGCCAGGTCGGTCACTTCCGGTTCGCGCGCGGCGTTTTCAAGCACCGTTTCGCCGTCGGCCAGCGCTGCCGCCATCATCAGGTTTTCAGTGCCGGTCACGGTGATCATGTCGGTCACGATACGCGCGCCCTTGAGTTTCTTGGCCTTCGCGTAAATGTAGCCACCCTCGACCTTGATCTCGGCGCCCAGCGCCTGCAAGCCCTTGATGTGCTGGTCGACCGGGCGCGAACCGATCGCGCAGCCACCCGGCAGCGAGACCTTGGCTTCGCCAAAGCGCGCCAGCAACGGCCCCAGAACCAGTATTGATGCGCGCATCGTCTTGACCAGCTCGTACGGTGCTTCCAGCTTGTCGATCGCGCTGCCATTGAGCACAACACGGTCGTCCTCCTGCGTGATCGAGAGGCCGGTCTGGCCCAGCAATTTCAGCATCGTCGTCACATCGTGCAAGTGTGGCACGTTGCTCAACTCAAGCTCTTGCGCCGTCAGCAAGCCGGCGCACAGGATCGGCAGCGCCGCATTCTTGGCGCCCGAGATTGCGATGTCGCCCGACAGGCGTTGTCCGCCTTGTATCAATAACTTGTCCATGCACTTATCCTTGGTATTCTTCCGGCGTGAGCGTCTTCATCGACAATGCGTGAATTTCTTCGCGCATCCGGTCGCCCAGCGCCGCGTACACCATCTGGTGACGCTGTATCGGGCGCTTGCCGGCGAAGTCTTGAGAGACGATCAATGCATTGAAATGCTGTCCGTCGCCGTCAACTTCCAAGTGGGTGCAGGCGAGTCCGGCAGTGATGTAGCCGTGTATCAGTTCTGGAGTAGTCGACATGATTTTCCTTAATGCGTTTGATTTGAATGAGTGCAAGTGACTATGCATGCGACCACGGGTCAGTGGCGCAAGCGATAGCCGCTCTTTAACAGGCGAATGGAGAACAGGGCCAACACGACCAGGAAGCTGCCGACGACGCCCAGGCTGAGCCAGGGGTCGACGTCAGAATGGCCGAAAAAGCCGTAACGGAAGCCATCGATCATGTAAAAGAACGGGTTCAGGTGCGATACGGTTTTCCAGAACGGCGGCAGCGAGTGGATCGAATAGAACACGCCGGACAGGAATGTGGCCGGCATGATCAGGAAGTTCTGAAATGCCGCCAACTGGTCGAATTTCTCAGCCCAGATGCCGGCAATCAAGCCCATCGTGCCCAACATCGCTGCGCCCAGCAATGCAAAAACAATAATCCACAGCGGCGCCACGAACGATAGTTCGGCGAACCACAAGGTGACGAAAAAGACGCCGCAGCCGACGACGATGCCGCGCACCATCGAAGCGGCGATGTAAGCCGAGAAAATTTCCCAGTGCGACAGCGGCGACAGCAGCACGAATACCAGGTTGCCGGTGATCTTGGACTGGATCAGCGATGACGATGAATTGGCGAACGCGTTTTGCAGCACGCTCATCATGACCAGACCGGGAATCAGGAATGCGGTATAGCTGACGCCGGAATCCATCGCCATGCGGTTTTCCAGCACATGGCCGAAAATCATCAGGTACAGCACGGCCGTCAGGATGGGCGCGCCGACAGTTTGCGTCGCCACTTTCCAAAAGCGCAGCGTTTCCTTGTAGACCAGGGTCCGGAAGCCGGTCGAGATCAGGTTCATACGGTGCCCTTTTCCATGACCTGCAGGAAGATGTCTTCCAGATCGGCTTGCTGCAATTGCATCTCTTCGATGACGACGCCGCTCTCGCGCAAGCGCGCCAGGATTTTTTCGACTTCCGCATAGTCATTGATACGCAAGCTGAACTTGTTGACCGCTTGTGCTTGCTGCGCTGCTTGCACATCCGATGGCACGATCACCAGCGGGTACAGGTCCTGCGGCAAGCTGGCGCTGCCGAGCTGCACCACCAGTTGCGAACCGGAGATGCGGCGGATCAGCTGCGCCATCGTATCGAGTGCGACCACCTTGCCGGACTTCAGCATCGCGACGCGCTGGCACATCGCTTGCGCTTCTTCAAGGTAGTGCGTGGTCAGCACGACGGTATGGCCTTCGCGATTGAGCCGCGAAATGAATTTCCACAGCGTCTGGCGCAATTCGACGTCGACACCGGCGGTCGGTTCGTCGAGCACGATGACCGGCGGCTTGTGCACCAGCGCCTGCGCCACCAGCACGCGCCGCTTCATGCCGCCCGACAGCGCGCGCATGTTGGTGTCGGCCTTGCCAGTGAGGTCCAGGTTTTCCATGACCTCGTCGATCCAGCGGTCATTGTTGGGCAAGCCAAAATAACCCGATTGCAATCGCAGCGTTTCGCGCACCGTGAAGAAAGGATCGAATACCAGTTCCTGCGGTACCACGCCCAGCATCTGGCGCGCGGCGCGAAAGTCCGTGACCACGTCGTGGCCATGGATCTTCACGCTACCGCTATCGGCCCGGATCAAGCCGGCGATGATCGAAATGAGCGTCGTCTTGCCGGCGCCGTTGGGACCGAGCAAGCCGAAAAATTCGCCCTCCTCGATCGCCAGCGACACACCGCCCAGCGCCTTCAGCGCCGGGTAGCTTTTTTCGACATTCGTAATCTGGATTGCTGTCATGTTATCTATTGAAATGCTGCGCCCGGAGCAAGGAAAAGGGCAAAGGCAAGGGCACTCGATTATAGGGGATTGTGAACCTGCGAACCTGCGAACCTGGGAGAATGGTCCGCACCGGTCGCTTGCTGGTCTGCAGCGGGGGCTTCATGGTCCGCGCGAGGCGTTTAATGGTCAGTCTTGCCCTGCTGCAGGTCGGCCGTTGCGGCGACCTCGGGAACATCGAACATCAATTCGCAGACGCCGTACAGTTTGGTAAGGCTTTTCAGATTGGCTGGCAAGTTCTTCAGCTGCAGCGACTGGCCCGTCTTTTGCGCCTGCCGCCGCCATGCCAGCATGACCGACACGGCAGCCGAATCGACGACTTCCAGATTGCGCAAGTCGAACGTCATCTCGCCGGACGAGATCGCATCGAAGCCCTGCGCCAATGCCGTCCTGGCATTGGCTACGGTCAGCGAGGTCATTGATTGCAATGGATCGAGCGAGTCTGGCATGGCGTATGGACCTGGTTATTTGGCAGCGGTTTGCTCTGGCTTGTCAGCCAGTTTCTTGTTTTTTTCGGACAGCACATTGATCAAGCCATCGATGCCGGACTTACGAATTTCGCTGGAGAAACTATTTTTGTATGTCTCGATCAACCAGGCACCCAACACATTGATGTCATAGATTTTCCAACCCGTTGCCGTTTTCGCGACGCGATAATTGAGCGTTGTCGGCTCACCGCGTGACACATTCACCTGCGAGCGCACTTCGACATCGGTATCGGTCGGCAGGGAACGCATCGGCTTGAATTCGACGGTTTGATCCTTGACCTGCGACAGCGCGCCCGAGTACGTGAATACCAGCAGCTTGCGGAATTCGTCGGTCAGCCTTTGCTTTTGTTCCGGCGTTGCATCGCGCCAGTAACGTCCGGTCGCCAGCATCGTCATGCGCGCTGTATCGACATACGGCAGGATCTTCGTTTCGACCAGATCCATCACGCGGCGCTGGTTGCCGGCCTGAATTTCCTTGTCGGTCTTGGCGGCCTGAATGACTTCCAGGCTGATCCGCTTGACCAGTACATCCGGCGCTTCGGTCGCGTCAGGCGTCGCTGCAGTAGCACCCAGGGCGAACGAGACAGCCACCAGGGCGATCAATTTTTTAAATAAAGTCATCTGTTTTTCCTTAATCAAATTGTGGACCACTGCAAGCAGAGGTCCGATTCAGCTGACTGAATCAGGTATCAGGCGCCATCGCAGCTTAATTCTGCTCCGGGGCTGGCCGGCGCGGACGGCTTGCGCCATCCAGAACTTGGCTTTCGCGCCGCTGCAGATAAGCATCGCGCAAAAATTGATAGCGATCCAGCGACGCTTCTTCCATCAAATTGGAAGCAGCGAGCAATGCCGAGCGCTTGTCCACCAGGCGTGTCACGCTACCGATATTGCGCACGTAGTTTGGTTCCCTGTATTGCCACAGGTCGGCCTTGAAATCGAGCGGCAATGCGGCCGTGTCGCGCAGTGTCGAAGAACCGAGCAGCGGCAACATCAGGTAAGGTCCCGGCGCCACACCCCAGTAACCGAGCGTCTGACCGAAGTCTTCATTGTGCTTTTTCATGCCCGCCTCGGATGCGATATCGAGCACACCCAAGAGTCCGAACGTCGAATTGAGTGCGACGCGGGTAACATCGGACATGCCGGCTTCGCCCTTGCCCTGCATCAGATTATTGGCTGCGCTCCACACATCGGACAAGTTTCCAAAAAAATTATAAATGCCTGTTTGCACGAAAGATGGTAACACTTCCTTGTAAACGATGGCGGCCGGCTTCAGGGCCGCCTTGTCGATGGCATCGTTGAAGCTGAACATAGCACGGTTGAAACCCTCGTACGGGTCTCTCGGATTGCCTGAGGTGGCACAACCGCTCAGGGTGGCGCTCGCCAGCAGAATCAGCGCGATGCTGCGTGTTGTCTTGGTAGATGTCGATGCACTCATTTGCTATCCCCTCCTTCTGCAGCCTTGCTGAAGATGAACTGATTGATCAGATTTTCCAGCACCGTGGCGGACTGGGTTCTGTTGATTTTATCGCCGGCAACCAGGTTTTCCATGGCGCCGCCCGGGTCGATGCCGATATATTGTTCCCCAAGCAAGCCTGAGGTCAAAATCTTGGCCGAACTATCCTTTGGAAATTTGTAAGCCACTTCTATGTCCATCGTGACCAGCGCCTGGAACGTTCTGTCGTCGAACGTGATACTCGAGACACGACCGACGACGACACCAGCGCCCTTGACCGGCGCCTGCCGCTTCAGACTACCGATATTATCAAATTTTCCAGTAACTGCGTACGTCTCGCCGAATGCCAGCGACCCCATGTTACCGGCCTTCAATGCCAGGAACATCAGTGCGACGACACCCAGTACGACAAACAGACCTACCCAGACATCCAATGATTTACGTTGCATAAACAATCCTAAATGGTTTTTCTTCTTGCGCCGCAACTGCCCCTGACAGCGCGGCTGCTTGCTTGCTTGCTTGCTGAATATTAATTATTTACTAAACATCAATGCGGTCATCATGAAATCGAGCCACCACACCATCAGCGACGAAATGACGACCGTGCGCGTGGTTGCCCCCGCGACGTCTTCCGGCGTCGGTTGCGCCTGATACCCCTGGAACAGCGCGATAAACATCACCGCGATGCCGAAAACGAGACTCTTGAACATGCCATTGGCGATATCTTTCCAGATATCGACGCCATTTTGCATCTGGGACCAAAACGCACCTTCATCGATGCCAATCAAACGGACGCCGACCAGATAGCCGCCGATGATGCCCACTGCGGTGAAAATTGCTGCAAGAATTGGCATGGCAATGACGCCGGCCCAGAAACGTGGTGCCAGCACGCGCTGAATCGGGTTGACGCCCATCATTTCCATCGCCGACAATTGCTCGCCGGCTTTCATCAAGCCGATTTCAGCGGTCAGCGACGTGCCGGCGCGTCCGGCGAACAACAGCGCCGTCACGACGGGCCCGAGTTCGCGTGTCAGCGACAAAGCCACCAGCAAACCGAGCGCCTGTTCCGAGCCATATTTATTAAGTGTGTAATATCCCTGCAAGCCCAGCACCATGCCGACAAACAAACCTGAGACGGTAATAATCAACAGCGAATGGTTACCGATGAAGTGCAATTGCTCGGTGACCAGGCGCGGCCTGCGCAGCACGCTGCCGGAGGCACCCAGGATCGTGAAGAACCCGCGCAATGTGAAACCCAGGCTGGCCAGACTGCGGCGCAGCCAGATGCCGATGGCAGCTAAAAAATCGAGCATCATCGCGCCACTCCCAGGTTCAGGTCATATAAAAAGGGAATCATCGGCGCGTTCCCAATCCAAGGTCGTCGGCCAGCGACTTGCCAGGATAGTGAAAAGGCACAGGTCCGTCGGCTTCGGCATTAACGAATTGCTTCACATACGGATGGGTGGAAGCGAGCATCTCGTCGGGCGTGCCGGCGGCGACGATCTTGCCTGCCGACAGGAAATAGACGTAATCGGCGATCGCGAAACATTCATGCACATCGTGCGTGACCAGGATCGACGTCGATCCCAGCGCATCGTTCAAATTGCGGATCAGGTTCGCCGTGACGCCCATCGAAATCGGGTCCAGCCCGGCGAACGGCTCGTCGTACATGATTAATTCAGGGTCCAGCGCGATGGCGCGCGCCAGTGCCACGCGCCGTCCCATGCCACCGGAGATTTCGCCCGGCTTCAGTTGCGCCGCATTACGCAAGCCGACCGAATGCAGCTTCATCAACACCAGGTCGCGGATCAACTCTTCGGGCAGGTCGGTATTTTCGCGCAGCGGGAAAGCCACGTTCTCAAATGCGGTCAAGTCGGTGAACAAGGCGCCGTGCTGGAACAGCATGCCCATCTTGCGGCGCAACTGATACAACTCGTCGCTGTCAAGTTTGTGCACGATTTTGCCATCGACATTGACCGCACCGGAAGACGGGCGCAACTGGCCGCCGATCAGGCGCAAGACAGTCGTCTTGCCGCTGCCGGAGCCGCCCATGACGGCCACGACTTTCCCACGCGGGAAGTCCATTCGAAGGCCAGACAAAATGGACCGTTCTCCGTAGGCAAAGTGCAAATCGCGGATTTCGACAAGATTAGGCAAAACGTTACTCATTTTTTTGAATTTGGTATTGTAGTGCAGAAATGGCTACCTTACCTCGCGCAGCACTTTGCAGAAAAAAAAAGATGGCTGAAAATACCACACCACAGCGTCTGGCGCCGGTCATTTTGGCAAGCAATGCAATGTCTTTTTCAAACACCGCCAAGCAGGGTGCTCACGCATGCCGGCGGACATTGCCATCGCTGGCGAGCGCTCCGGCAAACATGAGGATGTAGCCATTCAACTCCAGCAACTCTTCGATGAATGCCGAGGTTGGTGGTGACAAAAAGAGAAAAAGCTGCTTGTCGAAAGGCCAACCGGCCACCAGAACAACGCCGGCCAGCATCGACAGGACGACAACAGGCATCGATAGAATGACGACGCGAGCAGCAAATACTTGTTTGATTTGCGGCGCCAGAACAAGCAGCCCGACCAGCAGCACGATCAGGGCAATGGCACGCAAAACATACTCCAGCCAGACCCATGCCCATGTCCATGCCGGGTCTTCGCCGAGCAGGTCGATATCGATTTCGCGCAAGATGAAAGCGCAGCACAGCCACATCAACCCTGCATGCACCAGAAAATTGAACGACACTCTGGCGGCCCGAAAGGCACGCTCAGCATGCACGCCAACTGCCAGCAAAAGAACGCTAAATTGCAGCATTTCAAGGAAATGATTGGCGTCGGCATCGGTGGTTTCATCATGCAAAAAAATCGACACAGTCATGTCGATTAACAACAATGAAAAAACCAGCAAGAACCCATTGCGAATCGGAGAATAGCGGTGAGTGCGCATAGTTGAAAGCATCATCTACCAGCGTATAAAATATCGTGGACTGATATTATACATTTACTGATGTAAATTAAATGCAATTGAAAAGCCTGCACTGCGTGCGCTGCCGGCAGCGCATTCAGGCGCCGCCGGCAGCGCCTGAAACCACGATCAGCGCGGCAGAACCGATGATCCCATCAGGAACTCATCGACCGCGTGCGCGCACTGGCGCCCTTCGCGTATTGCCCAGACCACCAGCGACTGGCCGCGCCGGATGTCGCCAGCGGCAAACACCTTGGCCACCGATGTCTGGTAGCAGCCTTCGCCATCGGTCGTCGCTTTGGCATTGCCGCGCGCATCGATGTCGACGCCGAATGCCTGCAGTACCTTTTGCACCGGCGACACGAAGCCCATCGCCAGCAAGATCAGGTCTGCCTTCATTTCGAATTCGGAATCGGGCATTTCGATCATTTTGCCATCCTTCCATTCGACGCGGCAGGCGATCAGCTTCTCGACCTTGCCGCCCTTGCCTTCGAAGCGCTTGGTGGCCACGGCCCAGTCACGCTCGCAACCTTCCTGGTGCGACGATGACGTGCGCAGCTTGGTTGGCCAGTAAGGCCAGACCAGCGGCTTGTTTTCCTGCTCCGGCGGTTGTGGCATCAGTTCGAACTGGGCCACCGAAGCGGCGCCATGGCGGTTCGACGTACCGACGCAATCGGAACCGGTATCGCCGCCGCCGATGACGACGACATGCTTGCCGCTGGCCTTGAGCTGGTCCTTGACCTTGTCGCCGGCGTTAACCTTGTTTTGCAGCGGCAGGAAATCCATCGCAAAATGCACGCCTTTCAGCTCACGCCCTGGTACTGGCAAGTCACGCGGCTGCTCGGCGCCACCGGCGATGATGACCGCATCGAAATCCTTGGCCAGGTCTTCCGGGAAGATCGTTTCCTTGGCCCAGTTATTGACATCGGCCGGGAAATCCTTGCCCACCAACACGCTGGTGCGAAAGACAACGCCTTCGGCAACCATTTGCTCGACACGCAAGTCGATATGCGACTTTTCCATCTTGAAGTCGGGGATACCGTAACGCAACAAGCCGCCGACGCGGTCACTCTTTTCGAATACAGTTACCGCATGGCCAGCGCGCGCCAGTTGCTGCGCTGCAGCCAGGCCGGCAGGTCCGGAACCGACGATGGCAATTTTCTTGCCGCTGCTGGTAGCTGGCAATTGCGGCACGACCCAGCCATTTTCCCAGCCCATGTCGATGATTTTGTGCTCAATCGACTTGATGCCGACCGCATCGTCGCTGATGCCCAGCGTGCACGCTGACTCACAAGGCGCGGGACAGACCCGGCCCGTGAATTCAGGAAAATTATTAGTCGAATGCAAGATGTCCAGCGCTTCGCGATAATTGCCGCGATACACCAGATCATTCCAGTCCGGGATGATGTTATTGACCGGGCAGCCGGTCATGCAAAATGGAATGCCGCAATCCATGCAGCGCGCGCCTTGCACCTTGGCTTCGTCGTTCGACAGATGCAATACGAATTCCTGATAGTTCTTGACGCGCGCCACGGCTGGCAAATAAGCCTCTTCCTGGCGCTTGAATTCCATAAATCCGGTGATTTTACCCACGATAATCCTTTAGAGTGTTGCTGGCGGGAGTTTCCAAGCCTGGCCTGAAAACTCCCGTGTCATCGATATCAAGCAGCGATCGGCTTCACTTCAAGCGCTGCGTCGTCCGCCATTTCAATCAGGGCCCGCTTGTATTCGCTCGGGAACACCTTGACGAATTTTTTACGTCCGATGTTCCAGTCATCGAGCAAGGAGCGCGCGCGCGCGCTGCCGGTGTGCTTGAAATGACGCTCGATCAAACGTTTCAGGATCACTTCATCGGCTTCCGGTTCGCCATCGCGGTGCTGGGTATGCCACGATGCGCGCTCCAGATGCTGCTCGGTGGCGCTTTGTACCAGCTCCAGGCTGACCATCGTCGTGTTGCAGCGCTCGGCGAAATCGCCCAGCGGATCGTAGACATAGGCAATACCGCCAGACATGCCGGCCGCAAAGTTACGCCCGGTTGTACCCAGCACGACGACGGTACCACCGGTCATGTATTCGCAACCGTGATCGCCAGTACCTTCAACAACCGCCGTGGCGCCCGAATTGCGCACCGCGAAACGTTCGCCGGCGACGCCGCTGAAGAATGCTTCACCGGAGATCGCGCCGTACAGCACCGTGTTGCCAGCGATGATATTGTCGAACGCGCGGCCGCGAAATTCGGTATTCGGACGCACAATGATGCGCCCGCCCGAGAGTCCCTTGCCGACGTAATCGTTACCTTCGCCGACCAGATCGAGCGTGATGCCACGCGCCAGGAACGCGCCTGCCGACTGGCCCGCTGTGCCCTGCAACTGGATGTGGATGGTGTCGTCCGGCAAGCCTGCGTGGCCATAGCGCTGCGCCACCTCACCCGACAACATCGTACCCACGGTCCGGTTCAAGTTGCGCACTGGCGAGATGAACGAGACCCGCTCGCCCTTGTCCAGCGCCGCGCGTGCTTGCGCGATCAGCTTGTGATCGAGTGCATTTTCCAGCCCGTGGTCCTGGATTTCGGTGTGATAGAGCGACTGGCCGGCAATCGCTTCAGGCTGGTAGAAGATTGCCGAAAAATCGAGACCGCGCGCTTTCCAGTGCGTGATCGCCTTCGACTTGTCGAGCAAATCGACGCGTCCGATCAATTCATCGTAAGTGCGGATACCCAGTTGCGCCATCAGTTGACGCGCTTCTTCGGCGACAAAGAAGAAATAGTTGACGACGTATTCCGGCTTGCCCGAGAACTTCGCGCGCAGCACCGGATCTTGCGTCGCGACGCCGACCGGGCAGGTGTTCAGATGGCATTTGCGCATCATGATGCAACCTTCGACGACCAGAGGCGCCGTCGCAAAACCGATTTCATCGGCGCCCAGCATCGCGGCGATGACGACGTCGCGCCCGGTTTTCATCTGGCCATCGGCTTGCACGCGGATCCGGCTGCGCAAACCGTTCAAC
>JBLHNV010000048.1:0-12506 GCA_047623125.1 Janthinobacterium sp.
CGGCGCCAGGCGAAAGCGTTTTGCCAAGCCATTGACTTCGATCATTCGCCCACCCGGGATTCAAAGAATCAAGATTAGCACGTAAAAATTACCGTTTGCAAGGCACAATCGCGGATTGTTTCGCAGTAGTTCGCTGTGTCTTGTGTCGGGCTTGATTGGGTGCTCTGTTTGATAGCGTACAGCATTCAATAATGGCAATGGCAGCCGCGGTGGCGGGGGATGCGTATTTCCGGCATCGCTGCGGTGGTGCCGGTTGCCGACTCGATGGCACGGCAAATTGAACGATAAGCCAAACCTCAACAACTAGCCGCACCCGCACCGCCTTCGTCGCGTGTTGCCAGCAGGTTTGCCGTGTCTGGCTCTATAATGATATCTTTGGCCAAGATTGCAAATCCCATGTCCGAGCATCGTCAGCATCACCCTTTGGATCGTTTGATTACCGGCGTCGACAAGGCGCTGCGTGTGATCGCAGGCGTCGCGTCGGCTGCGCGCCCAAGTCCTGCCCACGGTGCGCCCGATGCCGACATGGATAGTGCCGAGCAGCGCCACAGCGCCGGATTAATGCGCGTCAATCATGTCGGCGAAGTGTGCGCGCAGGCGCTCTACAACTCGCAGGCGCTGTTCGCAAAAAGTGATGCGTTGCGACGCCAGTTCGAGCACGCCGGACGCGATGAAGAAGACCACCTGGCGTGGACCGCGGAGCGCCTGACGCAACTAGGTGCGCGCCCGAGTCTGCTCAACCCCTTGTGGTATGGCGGTGCCTATGCTCTGGGCACGGCTGCGGCGTTCCTTGGCGATGCGCGCAGCCTGGGCTTTGTCGTCGAGACCGAGCGCCAGGTCGAGGCGCATCTGGCCAGTCATTTGCTGAAATTGCCGCAACAAGATGCCAAGTCGCGCGCCATCGTCGAGCAAATGCGCAGCGACGAAGCCGAGCATGGGGCTGCTGCTGAGCAGTTGGGCGCGACCGCCACGCCTGCCCTGGTCAAGGTCGTGATGACATTGATGTCCAAGGTGATGACCGGCGCCGCCTACCGTATCTGATAAACAGTCGGACCCGGTACTCAGGTTGACGCTATTCTTCGATGATCTCGCACGAGTGCGTGATCTCAGCGCTCTTGGCCAGCATGATGGATGCGGAGCAATAGGTGGTGTGTGACAAGTCTATGGCGCGTTCGACGCTGGCCGGCTTCAGGTTCTTGCCGCGCACGATGAAGTGGAAATTGATTTTTGTGAATACCTTCGGGTCGGTATCGGCGCGCTCGGCTTGCAGCGTGACTTCGCATCCGCGCACATCTTGCCGGCTTTTCTTCAGGATCAGTACCACATCGTAGGCAGCGCAACCGCCGCTGCCGAGCAACACCATTTCCATCGGGCGCGGTGCCAAATTATGGCCGCCGCCTTCGGGTGCGCCATCCATCGTCACCAGATGGCCGGAGCCTGTCTGTGCCAAAAAACTCATGCCGGACGGGCCGTTCCAGCTTACTTTGCATTCCATGGTTCTCTCCGAAAAAAATCTTGACCACATTGTAATAGAGTTGGCGGCCGGGCTTGCCTTGCATTTATTTTCGGCCACGCGGCGCGCTTATTTGACGCTTGACGTGGGCACCGGAAGGGATTTATAATCGTCGGCTTTCCATTCGCTCAGGAAATGTAGATAAGGCAGAGTCCGCAAGGTATCAACAGCGGAACCACCATTTGAGCGTGTAATTTTTTAGGAAGTCAACATGAAAACATTTTCCGCTAAAGGACATGAAGTCCAGCGCGATTGGTTCGTGATTGACGCGACGGACAAAGTCCTCGGACGTGTTGCCAGCGAAGTGGCACTCCGATTGCGCGGCAAGCACAAACCGGAATTTACTCCTCACGTCGATACGGGCGACTTCATCGTCGTCGTCAACGCAGGCAAACTGCGTGTGACCGGTACCAAGGCCACTGAGAAAATTTACTACCGCCACTCTGGTTATCCAGGCGGCATCTACGAAACCAACTTCCAGAAAATGCAACAGCGTTTTCCAGGTCGCGCGCTCGAAAAAGCGGTCAAGGGCATGCTGCCTAAAGGCCCACTCGGCTACGCAATGATCAAGAAGTTGAAAGTCTATGCGGAAGCAACACATCCGCATGCTGCTCAGCAACCTAAAGCACTCGTCCTCTAAGGAATCGATATGATCGGTAATTACAATTATGGAACCGGCCGTCGCAAGAGTGCAGTGGCTCGGGTTTTTATCAAAGTCGGCACAGGCTTGATCGTTGTTAACGGCAAGCCAGCGAGCGAATATTTTTCGCGCGAAACAGGTTTGATGGTCATCCGTCAACCGCTGGAACTGACCGGCAATGTCGAGCGTTTCGACATCAAGGTCAATGTTCACGGCGGCGGCGAATCCGGCCAGGCTGGTGCAGTTCGTCACGGCATCACCCGCGCCCTGATCGACTACGATGCAGCGCTGAAACCGGAACTGGCAAAAGCCGGCTTCGTGACACGCGATGCACGTGAAGTCGAGCGTAAAAAAGTTGGTCTGCGCAAGGCACGTCGCGCAAAGCAATTCTCGAAGCGTTAATTACCACGCTGCGGCGCGCATGCGCGCCGTTCAAAAAAGCCGCCGACTTGTTGTCAGGCGGCTTTTTTCATTACGGGGGTGGCCCTGTTAAAATGGCGTTTTGCGACATTGTGCGCTCGCTGCATTCACTTTATTGCAAGGAAAAAAATGATCAAAGTTGGCATCGTAGGCGGCACCGGCTACACCGGCGTCGAATTGTTGCGAATACTGGCAGCCCATCCCGAAGTGCAGTTGACCGCAATTACCTCGCGCAAGGAAGATGGCGTGCCCGTTGCCGACATGTTTCCCTCGTTGCGCGGGCGCGTCTCGCTGGCGTTCTCGGCCCCCGAAAAAGCCGACCTGACCCAGTGCGACGTGGTGTTTTTTGCAACGCCGCATGGCGTAGCGATGGCACAGGCACCGGCATTGCTAGCTGCCGGCGTCAAGGTGATTGACCTCGCTGCCGACTTCCGTATCAAGGACCCGACCGTTTTCGAGCAGTGGTACAAGATCCCTCACAGCGCACCCGAATTGCTCGGGCAAGCCGTGTACGGATTGCCCGAACTGAATCGCGACGCTATCCGCAGCGCGCAGCTGGTGGCCAATCCGGGTTGCTATCCGACCACGATGCAGCTCGGCTATTATCCGCTGTTGCAAGGTGGCTTGATCGATGCATCTTCGCTGATCGCCGACTGCAAGTCCGGCGTGTCCGGCGCTGGCCGCAAGGCGGAGATCGGTGCATTGTTTGCTGAATCGAGCGACAATTTCAAGGCCTATGGTGCATCAGGTCACCGCCACACGCCGGAAACATCGGCGCAATTGCAGCGCTACACCGATCAAACGGTCGAACTGGTGTTTACACCGCATCTGGTGCCGATGATACGCGGCATGCATTCGACGCTGTATGCCCGCTTGACGTCGGATATCGACAATGCGGCATTGCAGGCGTTGTTCGAAGCCGAGTACAAGGATGCGCCGTTCGTCGATGTGATGCCGTTCGGCTCCCACCCCGAAACACGCTCTACCCGCGGCTCGAACATGCTGCGCCTGGCCTTGCATAGAACCGGAAAAACGGTCATCGTGCTGGTGGTGCAAGACAATCTGGTCAAAGGCGCATCGGGTCAGGCGGTGCAATGCATGAATCTGATGTTTGGCCTGGAGGAAACCAGCGGTTTGATGCAAATCGCGCTGATGCCTTGATGGTACGCTGTCGATACGCCGACATTTTCAGGTCGCTGCTGCGTGAGTTCGGCCAACGGTCTATAATGAATTAATGTTTTCCAAGTAGGAGTATGAAATGAATGCTGTCGCTGAAATCCTGGATGTCATCCCGTCCCCCATCATCTTTACCGACAGCGCAGCCCTGAAAGTTGCGCAATTGATCGAGGAAGAAGGCAATCCCGACCTGAAGCTGCGCGTTTTCGTTCAGGGCGGCGGTTGTTCCGGCTTCCAGTATGGCTTCACGTTCGATGAAATCGTCAATGACGATGACACGACGATGGTCAAGAACGGCGTGCAATTGCTGATCGATTCGATGAGCTACCAGTATCTGGTCGGCGCTGAAATCGATTACAAGGACGATCTTGAAGGCGCGCAGTTCGTCATCAAGAATCCGACCGCTACCTCGACCTGCGGTTGCGGATCGTCGTTCTCGGCGTAATTTCGCCAGGCTGGTGCTCTTCGTGCCGGCAGTCGTAGTAGCACAGTAACAATCCCCAGTGCAGTGATGCACTGGGGATGTTTTCGTTCGTCCAGCACTACACTGACTACTGACCATTGTTGCGTTAGTAGGGGTAGAGCGCGCCCAGTACTCGTTCACCTTGGGCGCCAGTTACGCCGGCGAGATTGCCCGCTTCGCGCCGCGTAAAGCGGTAAGCCAGCCAGGCGAAAGCCAGTGCCTCGACCCGGTTCGGCGCGACGCCCAACGCTTCGGTCGATGCCACTGTCGCCCGGCCGTGCAATGCTGCCGCCAGTTCGCCCAGCAGTGTGTCGTTATAAGCGCCGCCGCCACACACATAGACGGCGTCGGTGCGCGGTCCGTAGCGCAGGATCGCTTGCGCGATCGTCAGCGCGGTCAGCCGGGTCAGCGTGCACTGAACGTCGGCCGGATTCGCATCTGAAAATGGGGTCAGCATGGCTTCCAGCCAGCGCCAGTTGAACAGGTCGCGCCCGGTGCTTTTTGGCGCTGGCAGTGCGAAATAAGGTTCTTTCAGCATCGCTTCAAGCAGCGCGGGAATCGCGCAGCCGGTGGCGGCCCAGGCTCCGCCGGCATCGAAATCCTGGCCCAGATGCCGGGCTATCCACGCATCCATCAGCACATTGCCCGGGCCGGTATCGAAGCCGGTCACCTCGCCATCGGCATGCAGCACGCTGATGTTGCTGATGCCGCCGATATTGACGACGGCCCGCGTTTGTCCGGCCTTGCCGAATCTGGCGCGATGGAAGGCCGGCACCAGCGGTGCCCCCTGGCCGCCGGCAGCGATGTCGCGGCTGCGGAAGTCGGCGATGACGTCGATGCCGCTCAGTTCGGCCAGCAGCGCCGGGTTGTTGGTCTGGCGCGTGTAGCCCAGTTCGGGCCGGTGGCGAATGGTCTGACCATGCACGCCGATGGCACGAATTGCGCCGCGCGGCACGCACGCCACCGGTAGCTGGCCCGGCGGTTGGTCTAATAAAGGCGGGATCGGCAAAGCATCGGTCAACAGCATCGCGACGCAGTGTGCGTAATAGCGGGCCAGTTGATTAGCGGCCAGCGCTTCACGTTCGATTTCATCGTGGCCGGCCATTTGCAGCGCCATCAGTGAGGCGCGCAGCGCAGCAGGGAAAGGCAGGTAGGCGCTGGCCAGCGTCGTGATCGCGCCGGGCTTGATATCGACCAGCGCGCCATCGACCCCGTCCAGGCTGGTGCCCGACATGAGTCCGATATATAGCGTCGAATGCAGCGTGGATGCAGTGTCTGAAGTCATCGCGAGCAAGAACGCGCCGTGGCTCTTGTCCACGGCGCAAGCATCAGGAAAATTAACGCAACGCCAGTTTCGTACCGTTCTGGCGCAGCAGCGAGAAGCGATGCTTCATGTCGTTGGATACTTGATGAAAGCGCGCCTTTTCGCTGGAGCTGAGCGGCGCCTGGACCGTCAGGCTGACCTTCATCGGGTCGCGCGCCACGTCGTTGACGCGAAATTCGTAATGCAGATGGGCGCCGGTAGACCAGCCGGTGCTGCCGACGTAGCCGATGACATCGCCCTGACTGACTTTGGAACCTTTTTTGATGCCGGGCGCAAACCGGCTCATGTGGGCATAGGCGGTCGAGTAGTTGGACCAGTGTTTCAGTACGACCAGATTGCCGTAACCGCCGCTCATGGCAGCCGTTGCAACGGTGCCGTCGCCGGCGGCGCGGATTGGCGTGCCGGAGGCTGCGGCGAAGTCCACGCCTTTATGCCGCTTCCAGTTGCCTGAAATCGGATGCATGCGCATCGAAAATCCGGAAGAAATGCGGGAATAGGCGAGGGGCGATTTGAGAAAGGCTTTTTTCAGCGATTTGCCGTCGAAGCTGTAATAAGCGCCGCCTTGTTTGGTGTCCGGATCATCGAACCAGACCGACTGGTAAGTGGTGCCGCGATTGGTGAACTCGCCTGCCAGAATCCGGCCCGAACTGACCATGCGGCCGCCTTGCCAAAAAGTTTCATAGACCACATTAAAATGGTCGCCGCGCCGCAAATCGGAGCGGAAGTCGATATTGGTCGAGAACATGTCGACGATCTGGGACGCAACCGCATCGGGCATCCGAGTGCCATCGGTGTTGGTGTCGGTCGCCGCATAAAGCGACGAGACGATTTCGCGCGAATGCATTTCGACGCGCCGCTCCAATTTCGCTGGCATTTCCGACGCCTGGAAGTTCTCACCCTTGCGGGTAATGAAAACGTCGGTCGCCACATCGCTATTATTATCGAGCAGCGGTGCGCGCAGCCACTGCAACTGGCCATCTTCGGTCGTTTGCGCCTGTACCCGCTTGCCCGACTTCAGCTGCATTGCGCCGTAAGCCACTTTGTTGCTCTTGATGAAAGATACAGCGTCTGCATCGTCGACGCCGAGGCGTCTCAACAGGCTGGCGAGCGTATCGCCGGAGCGGATCTGTTCTTCGTTGATATAAGTCTGGCTGGCTTCTTGCAGCGCGGCGATCTGGGTTTCCAGATTCGGCAAGGCCAGATCTTCGGCGATCGACTTGATCTCCAGGTCGCTGATATCGGGTGTCGGCGCGATACCGGCAGCACCAAAAGCGCAGGCGGTCAGAAACAGACCGCCTGCGCTCAGGATGCGCGCCTTGCGTGTGGATAAAAGAAGTTTGTACAAGCTTGAGCTTGTGAATTTATATGTGGAGTTCATGCAATCAGTTAAAATTTGCCGATGGAACGTTTCCTGATTTATCTTTGTTGTTATTTGGTATCGTTTTCATCCAGCAAGATTGATGGGATCGGGAATTATAACAAAGTCTTGCTACTACAAACCATTTTCAGACTTTTTTGCTATATTAAATATGGATACATCAACTTCATCGGCCAAGCCCTCTGCTGCCGGCCGCAGCGTACTGCCGCTGTCGGACAAAGTACAGGAAGCGCTCGCGATCGCCAGGCGCGGTGCCGACGAGCTATTGATCGACACCGAATTCGCGCAAAAGCTGGCGCGTTCCGAGCAAAGCGGGGTTGCGCTGCGCATCAAGCTGGGCCTGGACCCGACTGCGCCGGATCTGCACCTGGGCCACACGGTCGTGTTGAACAAGATGCGCCAGTTGCAGGATCTGGGCCATCACGTGACATTCTTGATCGGCGATTTCACGTCGATGATCGGCGACCCGTCCGGTCGCAACATCACGCGTCCGCCCTTGACGCGCGAACAGGTTGAGGCCAACGCGAAGACGTATTTTGCGCAAGCATCGCTAGTGCTGGACCCGGCAAAAACGGAAATTCGCTACAACTCCGAATGGTGCGACCCGCTGGGTGCGCGTGGCATGATCGAACTGGCGTCGCGCTACACGGTGGCGCGCATGATGGAGCGCGATGATTTCACCAAACGGTTCAAGGAAGGCATTCCGATTTCGGTGCACGAATTCCTGTATCCGTTGATGCAGGGCTACGATTCAGTGGCGTTGAGGTCCGACCTGGAGCTGGGCGGCACTGACCAGAAATTCAATTTGCTGGTGGGGCGCGAACTGCAAAAGGACTATGGCCAGGAACCGCAGTGCATCTTGACGATGCCGCTGCTGGAAGGCCTGGACGGCGTCGAGAAAATGTCGAAGTCGAAAAACAATTACATCGGCATCACCGAACCTGCCAATACGATGTTCGGCAAGCTGATGAGCATTTCCGACGTGATGATGTGGCGCTATTACGAGTTGCTGTCGCTGCGTTCGATTGCCGATCTGGCGCAAATCAAGCAAGACGTCGATGGCGGCAAGAACCCGCGCGACGCCAAGGTGGCTCTGGCGCAGGAAATTGTCGCGCGCTTTCATTCCATTCGGGCTGCCGACGATGCGCTGGTCGACTTTATCAATCGTTCCAAAGGTGGTATTCCGGATGACGTGCCGGAAGCGGCCTTGTCCGGTGCGCCGCTGGGTATCGGCCATTTGCTCAAGCAGGCGGGCCTGTGTCCATCGACATCGGAAGCGCTGCGCATGGTCGAGCAGGGTGGCGTGCGCATCGACGGCAGCGTGATCAGCGATCGCGGTTTGCAGGTGGCTGCCGGCAATTTCGTGCTGCAAGTAGGCAAGCGCAAGTTCGTGCGTGTCACCTTGTCCGCATGATCGGCTTGCTGCAGCGCGTCAGTGAAGCCAGCGTCGTCGTCGATGGCATCGTTATCGGCGCCATCGATGCCGGCTTGATGGTGCTGGTGTGCGCCGAGCGCGGCGACACTGAAAAAGAAGCGGATGCGTTGCTGGCCAAGCTGCTCGCTTACCGCGTTTTTTCGGATGCGGGTGGCAAGATGAACCTCAGCGTCACCGATGTGGCAGGCGGCTTGTTGCTGGTGCCGCAATTCACGCTGGCCGCCGATACCCGCTCCGGCACACGCCCTTCATTGTCACTGGCGGCCAGCCCGGGCGATGCGCTGCGCCTGTTCGATTATTTCGTGCATCAGGCACGTCAAAAGCAGGCATTTGTTGCGAGTGGCCGGTTTGGCGCCGACATGAAAGTGGCACTCGTCAACGATGGCCCCGTCACATTCTGGTTGCAAGTTGGCGCCTGATGTCGCCTGATATATGTCTGTGCTGCATCAAATGCTGAAGCAGAGCAAGCCACAAAATCATCTTTATTTTTCAGAGGTGATCCATGAAACTTTGGAGCAATACGTTTCGCGATGGCGGCTTGATTCCTGCTGAAAATGCCTTTGCAGCGATCGATCCGTACACGCATATGCACTTTTCGGCCAACCGCAATCCGCATCTGGCCTGGAGCGACATCCCGTACGGTACCAGGTCGCTGGCGTTGTTTTGTTACGATTGCGACGCGCCGCGCGATGGGCAAGATGTTAATGTCGAAGGCAAGGTGTTGCTCGAGTCTGCGCCGCGCGGTGAATTTTTTCATTGGGTACTGGTCGACGTGCCGACGATACTGCAAATGATCAAGGAAGGTCAGTTTTCCGCGCAAGTGACGCCGCATGGCAAGTCCGATGCGATCTTGCCGCACGTGATCACGAATGGCAGCGAGCACAACTTGCGTCAGGGCATCAACGATTACACGCACTGGTTTGGCGACGATCCGGCCATGGCGGGCGACTATTACGGCTATGACGGGCCATGTCCGCCATGGAATGATGCGCGTATTCACCATTATATTTTTCGCCTGTATGCGCTCGATATCGAGGCGCTGGAGTTGGCACCGTGCTTTACCGGACAGCAAGTGGGGCGCGCGATGCAGGGCCATATCCTCGATGAAGCGCAACTGGTGGGGGCCTATTCGCTCAATCCCGAGCTGGTATTAATGTTAAAGAAGTGAGTTCATGAGTACGACGATTTTATTGATCCGTCACGGCGAAACGGACTGGAATGCAGCGCGTCGCTTGCAAGGACACATCGACATCGAATTGAACGATGAAGGATTGCGCCAGGCCGATGCGCTGGCGTGTGCGCTGGCGCGTGAACCGCTCGATGCGGTGATCGCCAGCGACTTGATGCGGGCCAGGCAAACGGCGCAGGCCGTTGCCAGCAAGCATGGACTGACGGTCGGCATCGACCGGCAATTGCGCGAACGCTGCTATGGTCTCTTCGAAGGCATGCTGTATGCGCAGGTTGCGCAACGGTACCCGGAGCACTATGCAGCGTGGCAGGCGCGCGATATCGATGCGGTGATGCCGCCGGGCGAGCGCACGGCGGAGAGCTTTCGTCAGTTTTTTGCGCGCTCAACGGCTGCGATCGCGCACTGGGCTGACCAATACCCGGACCAGACGATCGCGATCGTTGCCCATGGCGGCGTGCTGGAGTGCGCTTGCCGCGCCGCGCGCGCGCTGGCGCTTGATACGGTGCGCGACTTCCAGATAAAAAATGCCAGCATCAACCGGTTTGAATTTTCTTCCGGGAAATTGACGCTGATCAATTGGGGCGACGTCGAGCACCTTGGTGGCGAAGCGGTCGACGAACTGACTTAAACGCGGCAAATAATAAATAGTGCTTATTATTTGAGCAAAACCTCGGTTAGAATAGAAGGTTCCCCCAAACTAATTCGAGGTCTAGCGCATGCAGATCGGTCCCCATGTTTTGCGCAACAATGTTTTCGTCGCCCCGATGGCAGGCGTGACGGATCGGCCATTCCGGCAACTGTGCAAGCAGCTTGGCGCCGGCTACGCCGTGTCGGAAATGGCGGCGTCGAATCCGCGCCTGTGGGCCACTGAAAAGAGCGCGCGCCGGCTCGACCATGAAGGCGAAATGGAGCCGAAAGCGGTGCAGATCGCCGGCGCCGATCCGCAAGATCTGGCTGACTGCGCCAGATACAACGTCGGGCGCGGCGCTCAGGTCATCGATATCAACATGGGCTGCCCGGTCAAAAAAGTATGCAACAGCTGGTGCGGTTCGGCGCTGTTGCAAAACGAAAGCCTGGTTGAAAAGATCTTGCATGCGGTCGTGAATGCGGTCGACGTGCCGGTGACGCTGAAGTTTCGCACCGGCTGGAACCGCGAAAACAAGAATGCGCTGCGCATCGCGCACATCGCCGAACAAGCTGGCATCGCGATGCTGACATTGCACGGTCGCACCCGCAGTGATGGCTACAGCGGCGAGGCCGAATACGACACGATCGCCGCCGTGAAGGCGTCGGTAGCGATACCCGTGGTCGCCAACGGCGATATCACGACGCCGCAAAAGGCGCGCCACGTGCTGGACGTGACCGGCGCCGACGCCGTGATGATCGGTCGTGCGGCGCAGGGCCGGCCGTGGATTTGCCGGGAGATCGACCATTTCCTGCGCACCGGCACCGTCTTGCCGGCGCCGCAAGTCGATGAGGTGCGGCTGTTGATGGGCGAACATTTGCGCGCCCATTACGCTTTCTATGGCGAATTTCTTGGCGTGCGCACGGCGCGCAAGCACATCGGCTGGTACGTGCGCGACTTGCCTGGCGGCGAACAGTTTCGCCAGCAAATGAATTTGCTTGAATCGACTGCGGCACAACTGGTGGCAGTCGACCAGTTTTTTGAGTCGCAATGGCGCTACGGCGAGCGGTTACAATACCGCCTCGCTGAAGCGGCGATCGCCGCATGAGGCTTGAAAATACCGTATCAAAAAGCCAGCGCGCGATCGGATTCGATTGCGACGCGGCGCCATGAAAAACAATCAGCGGAATGAGTCGTAAAATGAGCAAAGAAAGCATACAAGAAGTCGTCCAGAAAAGTCTTGAAGATTACTTCGATGATCTGGGCGAGCAGCAAGCATCAAACATCTATGACATGGTCGTGCTGACCGTCGAAAAACCGATACTCCAGGTCGTCATGCTGCGCGCCGACGGCAACCAGTCGCAGGCGGCGCAAATGCTTGGCATCAACCGCAACACCTTGCGCAAGAAATTGCAGGAACACGGTTTGCTATAGTTCCCGTGTTGCCGCGTTCGGCCATTTCATGACGCCGCCGTCAGCCTGACGTTTCGTCCGTTCCCTTCATCCAGAATACTCAACTACTTAGCCATTGCCATGATCAAACAAGCCCTCCTTTCCGTATCCGACAAAACCGGCGTCCTCGATTTCGCCCGCGCGCTGGCCGCGCTCGGTGTCAATCTGCTGTCGACCGGCGGCACCGCAAAATTGCTGGCCGATAACGGCGTGCCGGTGACCGAAGTGGCCGACTACACCGGTTTTCCGGAAATGCTCGATGGTCGCGTGAAGACGCTGCATCCGAAAGTGCACGGCGGCATATTGGCGCGGCGCGACTTTCCCGAGCACATGGCGAAGCTGGAAGAACACGACATGCCGACCATCGATATGGTGGTTGTAAACCTCTATCCGTTCGAAGCGACGGTGGCGCAAGATACGTGCACGTTGGAAGATGCGATCGAAAACATCGACATCGGCGGTCCGACGATGCTGCGCTCGGCGGCCAAGAACCACAAAGATGTCGTGGTAATTTGCGATCCGCTCGACTACAGCCTGGTGCTGGCCGAAATGAAGGCAAGCAAGGATGCGGCCAATCCTGCCGGCAATGTCGGCAGCGATACCAAATTCATGCTGGCCAAAAAAGTGTTTGCCCATACCGCCCAATACGATGGCGCGATCACCAATTACCTGACCAGCCTTGGCACGGACCATGCGCACGCTACGCGCAGCCTGTATCCGCAAACGCTGAACCTCGCTTTTGAAAAGGTGCAGGACATGCGCTACGGCGAAAATCCGCACCAGAGCGCCGCGTTTTACCGCGACTTGCAAGCGACCGATGGCGCGCTGGGCAATTATCGCCAGTTGCAGGGAAAAGAACTTTCCTACAACAATATCAGCGATGCCGATGCG
>JBLHNV010000049.1:0-12494 GCA_047623125.1 Janthinobacterium sp.
CCGTTCGACGAAACCGACCTTCTTGGCGCAATTTGATTCTGTAGTCATGACTAGTTCAACCTTCCTTTAGTACCGCTGGAAATCACCCGCACGCCACCGATGCCCGCGAACGCGATATGCGCACCATCGGGCAGCAAGGCCATTGCGGCAATCGCCCGGCCATCGGCCTTTTTCAGCATCGTAAAGCTGTCGCCAAGGTCATTGCTCAGCAACAGACTGCCATCCTGGGCCGCCAGCACGATCGAGCCATCCGGCGCCATGATCGCGCCGATCAGACTCTTTTTGCTGACCGCCGGCACCTCGCGCCATACGCTGCCGTCGTCGGAGCCTTGCAATATATGGCCGCCGAAACCAAAAGCGAGCATCCGTTGGGCACCGCCATCGTCGTCGGCCAGTCCCAGCACGCCGTACAAATGACCGATGTAACCGGTGTCGAAGGTTTTCCACGTGGCGCCGTCATCGCGGGAGCGGTAGACTTTGCCGCGCTCCCCGGCAATCACCAGCGCACCGGTTTGCGTGCGTGAGAGCGCGTTGTAATGCAAGCCGACCGGGTTATTGAGACGGTTGGCCAGCGATTCCCAGTGTTTCCCGCCATCGGCGGTATGGAATATCTGGCCGTAGGAACCAACCACATAGCCGGCTCCGGCATTGTCGAACAGCAGGCCCAGCAAAGGCCGGTAAGGTCCGAATTCGGCCCCGGCCTTGACGTCCGAGAGCATGATATCGGCCTCATCTTGCGCCTCGGCGGCAGCGTCCTTGTCTGCGCCCTGCGCCGCTGCATGCGCTTGCTGCGCGCGCGCAAGATTTTTTTCCGCCTGCGCCACCATCAATACACTGCCCTGGTGACCATCGAAACGCTTGGTCCAGGTCAGCCCGCCATCCTCGCTGCTCAGCACCACGCCTTCATGGCCGACCGCCCACCCCTTGTTAGGACTGGTGAATTGGACTGCGGTCATCGTGACCGAGACCGGCACGCTGGCCTGGCGCCAGTTTTGACCCTGGTCATCGGACACGACGATGACGCCACGCTCCCCGACGGCAATCAGGCGCGCACCGGCTTGAGCAACACTCAACAACATCGACGTGTCCGCCTTTGCCGAAACGAGGGCCGGCGTCTGCAGCGGATCGTTGGCGGCTTGCGCTGGCAAAAAGCACCAGATGCACAGGGCCAGCAATAGCGTCGTGCGAGGCGCTATCGCGGTCAATTTATTACTCATTGTTTATTCCTATTTCACCGACAAATTGGCATTGAGCGTGAGCCGGTGCCAGCCTCAAAAAAATGCCCCCCATCACCTTCAGGCAGGGGGGCAGCGGGCCGCGCCGACCACACCGGCATCACCTGCAACAGTGATGCGTTCGGGTCCTGATTGCGCAAATCAGTTGATCGACTTGGTTACTCGACTTAGTTGCTCAAGCGACGCAGGTTACCCGGCGTGAAGTAACTAGGCTTAAATTTAGTGCCGAACTTGATCGGCACATCTTCATTGCCCAGTCCGTTGGCCGTATAGCGCCGCGCCTGCAAGTCATAGATCACTTCGGCGGCCGTACCGGGGGTAGGCGCATCGTAATACTGGATGGCGTGGGTTTCATGCACGCGCCACAGATCGCCGCGGCCATCATACGCATCGGTATGCGCAACCGCCCAGCTATCCTCGTCGACATAGAAGGTGCGCTTGGCATAGATATGGCGCTTGCCTTCTTTCAATGTCGCTTCAACAACCCAGACGCGATGGGCTTCATAGCGCGAAAACGCCTGCTCCATATGGCCGGGCTTGATGAAGTCCTTGTATTTCATGCTCTTGTCGGTCATTTTGAAATTGTTATACGAAATGATCATTTCCTTCTTGCCTACAAGCTTCCAGTTATAACGGTCTGGTGAGCCATTGTAGCTATCAAAATCGTCGGTGGTGCGCAAACCATCGGCGCCCAGGCCCGGCGAATCGTAGCCGATATCCGGTGCCCGCAGCACGCGGCGCTGGCCAGGGTTATAGATCCAGGCCAGGCGCGCTTCCTTGACCTGGTCGAGCGGATCGACGACCAGCAGCGATTCGCCAGCGACGCTCGACGGACCTGTGATCGAGGCCAGAAAGTAGAGCAAGCGATTCGGTTCCGGGTTTTCCATGCTGCTTGCAAACGCCACACTAAGATCGCTGGTCACTGGCGTGAATGCGCCATTGGTCTGGACCGGGAATTCGGCGCCGGAACGCTCGATGCTGCCGCCGCGATAGCGCATGATGTGGTTCCAAATCACTTCGACGCCTTCTTTCGGGACCGGAAACGGCACGCTCGAATACTTGACATTTTGCACGCCATTGCCGCCTTCGGACAAGGTGGCCTTGGCAGCCTCTTGCTTGATGCTGTCGTATGCCGATTGCGGATAAGCGGCCGTCCGGTGGCTAGGGTAGACAATCATCTTGTAAGTCGGGAAACGCTTCAACATCTCCATCTGCCCCGGTGCCAGCAAGTCCTTGTACTGCGCCATGTTGTCCGCCGTGATCGTGTACAACGGCTTTTCGGCCGCGAACGGATTCAGATAACCCTTGTTGGCGTCAAAACCGGCCGGCGCCTTGGTGATGCCGCCAGTCCAGGCCGGAATGGTGCTGCCGTTGCCAGCCTTTTCAGCGCCTGTCGGTGTCAAGTCCTTGCCCAGGCGCTCGACGTCGGCCGCACTCATGCTGGCCATCGCATTCATCGACAGCGTACACAGGCAAGCCAGCGATACCAGTTTTACCCTGGTCTTTAAAGTGGATACATGCATGTTCATTTTTTGTCTCCTGATTAATTAGAAATTGGCGCCCAGCACGATCGAAATGTTATCCCGGTCACGCTGCACGTCGTATTTGGCGCTACTGTTATAGGTTGAGTAACTGACCTTGCCGTAATACTTGCTCAGGTAATTCGCCTGCAGCGACAATCCCAGATTCATCCGGTCTTCGACGAATGTGCCTTCGGGCGAAGTGCCCTTCACGTCGTGCGCAAAGAACACCGTCGGCTCCAGGTTGATGCCGGCAAACACATTGCTATATTTAAATACGGCAGCGGCGCGGTAGACCCACGAGGTGGCAGTCGCATAGCCACCATCGACGCAATTGGCCTTGTTCGGATTGACCAGATCGCACACGAAAGCATCTTCGGTGGCGAAGCCGAATGTGCTGGCACGTCCGTAGCGCCGGGAAGTCGGGTCGCGGCTGTCGCCAATAGCATTCCAGTGCTGCACCGCCACCTCGCCGACCAGCGTCACCGATTGGGCGCCAGCGACTCGCGGCACGATCTTGATGGTGTTGACGTTCAGTTGCACCTTGTCGAGCGAATCGTAACCGTTGATGTTGCTACCCAATGGCAGGTAGCTCAAATAGCTGAGCGGCCCCGCCGAACGTGCCTGGCCGCCGGTCTGTGCCGGATTTTCGGCCAGGTACTTGCCCAACTGCACACCGATCAGCAAGTCGGTACCATTCAATTGCACCGGTATATCCTTGGTGTAGCCGAGTTCGCCGTTCAGGGTCCAGCCGCCCACCACCGTGGCCGCGCTCACTGCGACGGCCTGGATCTTGGTCGCCGAGTAATCCCAATACAGTGACATCGGCGTAAACACTTGCTGCGGACTGGTCGGCGGCAGCGGTGAGGAGTTGAAATTGCCGGAAAACACCGAATCCTGATCCAGCGATGCCACCTTGGCAATGCTCAGCATTGGCGTATTCTGGTTGTTCACCGCATAGTAGAGACCGAAATCGGTGTTCAACGCATCCGAAAATACCTTCGTCGCCAGACCAAACTGGCCGCTGACTTTTTGTGCTGTATCGGGCAAGAAGGTAATGTTGTAATTGATACCGTTCGAATTTTTTCCGCTCGCCTGGTCGGCCGAGGTGCCCACCGAATCGCCCATCACAGGGCTGTCCGCGCGGCCACAGTTGTACAGATCGCTGGGCGAAAAATACGTGCCGCAGCCATCGCTGACGCTCTTGGAGCGGCCCAAATGATAAAACGCTTCGACGCTGACGCCGTCGGCCACACCCCAGTTGGCGCTGATCTGGGGCAGCGGCATCAGGATATCCTTGACCCGTGCGCCAGGCTGGTGCGATGCTGCCAGATTGAATACGCCGAACCGGCTGATGCCGGGGATGAACAGGGTTTCGCCCCAGTTCACGACATGGTTACCCAGCTTGACGGTCAATGGCTTGCCATCGATCGGCTCGAAGTTGCCGAACACATAGGCATTGGCCAGTTGAAAACCGGAAAACTTGGTCGGGCCGTAGAGGCCGCTGTCGTTCAATTTTGCATTGAACGCAAAGTCATTGTTGGCGCTGCCGAACGGCACCGTGCCGTTCATCAGCGTGTAGTCGTACTAGGCCCGGCCGCCGAGCACTAAACCGAGATTGTCGCGCTCGATTTGCACTTCGCCAGTCACCGTCAGCGGCGTCGAGTAAGCATCACCTTTGCCATAATTCAGATTGCCCATATGGCTCAGGCCACTGCTGGTGCCGCCATAGGCTTTGCCGATAATATCCGGGTCCGCGTCGGTCGTGCGCCAGGCCCGACCGACCGATGCGCCCAGCGACCATTGACCTTCATAGTCTTCGCCGAGCGTAAAACGCGCAGCCGCCGCTTCCGGCATCCATCCGAGCGCACATGCCGCCACCGCGATACTGCATGCCTGTACCATCACACGCGGCTTCAAGCCCCGCGCCATGGCCTTGCCTGCCTGTTTTGTTGACTGTTTCATACCGTCTCCTGCCATTTTATTGAACTTCAAAAATTGCGCATCCTGCACGGTCCCGCATTGCAGCTTTGCTCAACTTGCACCTTCTTCGAGGCGCTCGTTGAATTGAATCGCGTTCCACCAGCACAGCCCATGGCAATGGTCAGGGCTGCCGGCGGTCCGCTCACTTGGTGATCGAACCAATCATCGTCGCCCCACCCGATGGACGGCATCGCAACACCCCCTTCTTTTACCTGAACCGGATGCTGCGGAACGGCTGTAAAGGGCATCGATCAATGACTCTCCTGACAGGAGAGCGGCGTTGTTTTGGAGGCGGTTGCAGTGTTTTACGTCTGCAACTTATTTACCAAAAAAAATGAGAATATCATATATTAGTACGACCGTTCGATAAATTTAAAAGAATTTCATGAGGCCCAAAAAAAGTGAAATTCATCGATTCTTGCAACGAAATTTTTCAGACGCCGCTTTTTGCAAGTGGCAAGGAATAACTTCATGGGAGTTTTTTGCACTTTTTGCTTTTTTTGGCTGACTACACATGATCGACAGCGCACGCAACAGCACTGATTCATGCGACGCTGATGGCGCTGCGAAGCGGGATTCGGGAGCGCCATTCTCGGCATCCGATTGTTTCTTTTTGGAATTAAAAATCCATATCTTGCGCCTTTAATGTCAAGCGCCGCGCGCGCTAGTGCCGACCTGTTGCAAAACCACACAAACAGGCTCTGGCATCGCCGTACCTGATGCGCCGGGACCGCGCTACCGCGTCAAGGGCCCCTTTCCGATACAGCGGCATCTCGAACACGTTACTCAATCGTGGTGCAGGAAAATGCTGCTACGGCGGCGGCGACGGCGGACTTGACGCCATCAGCGACCGCGTCGGCCTGTCCGGCCAGAGCTTGCAAGCGAGGCTCCAGCGGATGTGCTGGCGTAAAAATCGTATTGCGAAGGCGACCTGGCGCCGGGTTTGTATTGCGCGCGCCTGATCGGTGCCCGGCGCGCTGCGGATGCAGGCGACGCAGCGCGCGTGCTGGACCTGCTCACGCCGATGGCCAAGGCTGGCCCGGCGGAGGGTCTCTGGAAGCGAACAGCAAGGGTTTTGCCACACGCTGCTGGCATGGCGGCGGCTGGATCAATACCGGCCCGGCATCTTCGGCACGCGGATCTTCATGCTATCCATGCCGAACCACAATCAAACCCGCGCCAGGCACAGGTTCATCGGCGTCGTCCTTGCCAAGTGCGGGTGCGGGTGCGCACACTAACGTACACGGCGCACCGATGAAATCTGGTGGTTCATGCTCCCCAGCCAGGCATAGCGGCCCGGACCGTAGAGCTTGCACTGGCCGCCGAAATCGGCGTGGACGCACAATTCCCACTGTCCGCCCTGCACCACGATCGAACCGGCCTGGTCATTGAAATCGAATACATCGAGGCTGCGGATATCGCTCTCCAGCGTCAGGTGCGCACCACCGAAGTTCGGCATCGAATACAGTAGCACGCTGCCGTAGCTGCGTCGGCTGGCGTCATCACCGCGCCAGCCTGGATCGCTGCCACGCAAGTCCTGCTCGCTGCGCCAGGTGCGGTCGCCGCCGCCATGGCGTCCATCGTTATCGCGGCCATCGTTATCGCGGCCATCCGCGCCGCGCCGTCTGTCACGACCAGGCCCGCCCACTTCGCGCACCGACGAAATAAGATCGTTGAAGCCAGCGATGTGCGCATATTCACCGCGCTCGAACACTTCGCAATGCCCCCGAAAACCGGCATCAACGCACACTTGCCAGCGCCCGGCATCGATGACCATGCTGGACGCGCGGTCGTTGAAGCCGATCTGCGACAGGTCGGGCACCGCATCGCGCACGGTGACGCCCCGGCCGTCAAAATTGACATTCGTATACAGCGTCAACTGGCCCGCCTGCGCTGCGCACTGAAACCACAAGGTGCTTGCCAGCAGCACGATCTTGATTGCTCTTTTCATCATTCAACTCCGCATTCCGTTGCAAAGGACTGCCGGACAATGCACCGTCACGGATCCACTAAGGGGTCATTTATTGGCTATCAACGCGCCAGCAATGCCATACGCTGACAAGACGTTAAGATTCGATGTCACATATTTAATGCCATTGAATCACGGATCCGGTTTCACAGGCGACATGGTTGGCATTTGTTAGTAGAATCGTCGTTTATTCGATGCCCTTTGCCATGATTGCCAATTCCACCATTTCTCTGTCCGCCGTACGCACCGAAGCGGCGGCGCTATGGCGCCTGGCCTGGCCGATGCTGGTCGGCCAGTTGGCGACCGTCGGCATGAGCGTGGCCGACGTCGCGATGACCGGCCATGCGGGTGCCGGAGAACTGGCCGCTGTGGCGCTCGGCTCATCCATCTGGCTCATCGTCCTGGTCACCGTCAGTGGCATCATGATGGCCATTAATACCATCGTCGCGCATGAAGTCGGGGCCGCCAGATTCGACCGGATTCCCCACCTGGTGCGCCAGTCGCTATGGAAAGCGCTCGGCATCGGCCTGCTTGGCTGCCTGCTGCTCAACCTGGCGACGCTGTTGTTCGACCACCTGCATCTGGCACCGGAAATCAATGCCAAGGCATCGCTGTTCGTGCATCTGATCAGCATCGGCATGCCGCCGTTCGCAGCCTACCGCGCGCTGTACGGTTACAGTACCAGCATCAACCAGACCAAGCCGGTGATGGTGATCGCGGTCGCGGCATTGCTGATCAATGTATTCGTCAACTGGCTGCTCATTTTCGGCAACTGGGGCATGCCGCAAATGGGCGGCACCGGTTGCGCGGTAGCAACGGCGCTATCGATGTGGCTGATGCTGGGCGCGATGCTGGCCTGGACCCGCGTGGCGCCAGCCTACCGCACGACCCATCCATGGTCGCAATGGGAATGGCCGAACTGGCTTGAAATTGGCAGCATGCTGCGCCTCGGTTTGCCAATCGGCGTCACCTATTTTGCCGAAGTGAGCGCTTTCGGCGTGGTCAGTCTGCTGCTCGCGCGCTTCGGCGTGGTGCAGATCGCTGCGCACCAGATCGCGCTCAATTTTACATCGCTGGTCTTCATGGTGCCGCTCAGTTTTGGCATCGGCATGATCACGCGCGTCGGCCAGGCGCTCGGTGAAGGCGATCCGCAACGCGCCCGTTTCGCCTCCTGGGTCGGGGTCGCGATGGCGCTCGCCTTCGCGCTGCTGTCAGCCGTGCTGATCGCCGTATTCCGGCACCAGATCGCGCGTGCCTACACCAACGATGTGGCGGTGCAAGCACTGTGCGCGCAATTGCTGCTGTTCGCCGCGCTGTTCCAATTGTCGGATGCGACCCAGGTCGCCGCTTCTTGCGCCATCCGCGGCTACCGGGTAACACGCCAGCCGATGCTGATCCAGTTGCTGGCGTTCTGGGGCTTTGCGCTGCCGATCGGCTATCTGCTGGGGCTGGCGCCGCAGGGTTTTCCATGGGCGCCGCAAGCGCCCATGGCCGCTGGCGGCTTCTGGATCGGCCTGACGCTGGGGCTGACGGTGGCCGCGCTCTTGCTGGTCGCTGCGCTGCACAAACTATCCTTTGACCGCGTGTCGGCTGCAGCAAAATAGATAACGTCCATTAACCGCAGCGGCAGGCAGAGCGCGACTGGCGCACCGAACGAAGCACGATTTTGCGTCCGCCATTGTCTCTTCGAACGGTCGATGTCTGGTATCGTCTTGCCACTGACCAACTGCCTGTTGGCCACTCATTGCCAACGCATTGTTGATTGCGCGGCCAGAACAGGCGGGCACTCTTGCACGTCAAACAAAATACTCTTAACGAGGAAACCATGCGTTCCATTTTCTCCTTCCTGGCCGCGTTTACCGGCGCCCGCGCTGACGCCGAGCGCCTGACGCTGGACCGCATCCACGCCGACCCGGCGCTGGCCGGACCTGGTCTGCGCAACCTGAAGGTGTCGCCCGATGGCTTGCGCGTGACTTTCTTGCGCGGCCGCCCCGACGACCAATTCCAGCTTGACCTTTGGCAATACAGCTTGAAGGACAAGACCATGCGCCTGCTGGTCGACTCCCTGACTCTGGCGCCGGAGCACCAGATTTCGGCAGCAGAACAGGCGCGCCGCGAGCGCGAGCGCACGGCCAATCTGAACGGCATACTGAGCTATGACTGGTCGCCCGACGGCAAACGTTTGCTGCTGCCTCTGGCCGGCAATCTGTATCTGGTCGACGTGGATCGCCCTGATTCAGCGCGCCTGATGGCGACGGGCAATGTGCTCGATCCGAAGATTTCCCCGGCCGGGCATTATCTGTCGTTCGTACGCAACCAGAATCTGTTCGTCATTGACCTGGCCAGCGGCAAGGAGCGCCAACTCACCAGCGATGGCGCCAGCACCATACACAATGCCGAAGCCGAGTTTATCGCGCAAGAAGAAATGGGCCAGCGCACCGGGTATGACTGGGCACCGGACGATTCCGCGATCGCCTACAAGCGCTATGACGAAGCCCCGGTGCCGCTGGTGCGCCACGTCGAGATCTTTGCCGAGCGCACCGATGTCGTCGAACAACACTACCCGGCCGCCGGCGCTGCCAATGTGCTGGTGCAACTGATCATCGTCGCGCCCGACACCGGCGTGCAGAAGAGCGTCGACCTCGGTCCAGATACCGACATCTACCTGGTGTGCGCCCACTGGAGCGCCGACAGCAAATCTTTGCTGTACCAGCGCCAGAGCCGCAACCAGAAGCGTCTCGATCTGGTCGCCGTCAATGCCGCCACACTGGCACAGCACATCGTACTGACCGAAACCTCAAAGACCTGGGTCACCATCCATGACGACTTGCGCTTCCTGACGCAGCGCAATGCCTTCATCTGGTCGTCCGAGCGCAGCGGCCGCAACCATCTGTACCTGATTGATCTCGATGGCCATGTGCTGCACCCGATTTCAAGCGGCGAATGGGGCATCGACAACGTGCTGGCCATCGATGAACGGGCCGGCCATGTATTCGTCACATCGAACCGCGATGCGGTCATCGACAAGCAAGTCTACCGGCTCGCCATCGATGGCAGCATGGCCAGCGCGCCGCTGCGCATCACCGAAGGCGATGGCTGGCACGAGGTTACCTTTGCCACCAATGGCGCCGTATTCACCGACACCTTTTCCGACCCGGATACCCCGCCACAGGTCAGCTTGCGCTATGCCGATGGCACGCTGGCCGGATGGCTCGAGCACAATATCTTGAACACGGATCATCCGTATGCCAAGTACCAGGCTGCGCACCTGGCTACTGAATACGGCACGCTGACGGCAAGCGACGGCCAGACGCTGCACTACTCGCTGCTCAAGCCGAGTCGCTTCAACGCGTCGAAACGCTATCCGGTCTTTTTATCCACCTATGGCGGGCCGCATGCGCAGCACGTGGCACGGCGCTGGGGCAACCTGTTTGACCAGGCCATGGCGCAGCAGGGATTTGTCGTATTCCGTCTGGATAATCGCGGCGCTGCGCGCCGCGAGCGAACCTTCACCGATGCCATTTATCAGCAACTGGGCGTTTGCGAAGTGGCTGATCAACTGGTCGGCATCGACTGGCTTGCGCGGCAAAGCTTCGTCGATGCCAAGCGCATCGGCGTCTTTGGCTGGAGTTACGGCGGCTTCATGACGCTGCGCCTGCTGGCCCAGGCATCGGATAAAATCGCGCTCGGAGTCGCCGTGGCGCCGGTCACCGACTGGGCCTTGTACGACACCCATTACACCGAGCAATTCATGGGCACGCCGACGGAAAATCCGCAAGGCTACAAGAACAGTGGCGTCTATGCCCACCTTGACGGCTTGCGCTCACCGCTGTTGCTGATGCACGGCATGGCCGACGACAACGTGCTATTTTCGAACACGACGCGGATGATTGCTGCGCTCGTTGAGCGCGGCGTCCAATTCGACCTGATGACCTACCCCGGCGCCAGGCATGGCATGTCATCACGCGTCGAACAGCGCCACGTATACACGATGATCGAGTCGTTTTTCAAAAAACACCTGAGCCAGCCACAATGAAGGTCAAAGTCAGCCGCAGTGCGGCGCACTTTGACCACCCCTGATGCAGCGCACTTCAAGCAGTCGCAGTACGGCGCACTTTGAAGCACTGCAATGCGCTTGTTGTATTTTCAAAACAGCGTCGCCACTACTTCTTGGTGACGTCCTTGACCGCATCCTTCAGGTCGCCAATCTTTTTCTGGACTGCTCCTTCGACCTGATTGACCAGGCCCTTGGCTTGTTCCTCTTCGTTGCCGACCAGTTTACCAACCTTTTCCTGGGCTTTGCCACCGATATCTTTTGCAGTGCCCTTGACTTGATCCTTGTTCATTTCAGCTCCTCATTGCTTGATGGACGTTGTAATTACCTCGTCTTGAAGCGCTCGATTGCCGCGCGGCGCATGTGCCGCATGCATGCCACAGCGGCGACGCCGGCATCGGCACAATTGCGGGCTGACACAGTGCGCTACCGAACATGATCAAGACAGCTTGCGCCAGACACTGGCCAGCCACATTTGCTGATCGCGCGGCAAGCCGGGCGGACGGTAATAGTGACCAACTTCAACAAAACCGGCGCTCAGCATGAACCGCTGCCAGGTGGCGTAGTCGTAATAGCTGCCATAGCGCTCGCCATTCCAGCCTTCCTGATTTTGCCCGCGCGGATTCGAACAAAATAGCACACCACCCGGCTTTAGTGTCGCGTGCAAGGCATGCAGCACCTGCGCCAAGGCTGCGCTCGGCACATGGAACAGCGCAGCATTGGCGTAGACGCCATCGAAGTGCGCTTGCGGTAAATCGAGTTTGACGAAATCCTGCTGCCATACCTGGCAGCCGCTTGAAGCGCGGGCCATCGCGGCAAAGCGGGCAGAACCATCAAGGCCGGTCGCCACATGTCCGAGTCCGGCGAACACAGCCAAGTCGCGCCCCGGGCCACACCCCACATCAAGTATCGTATATGGCGCTTCAGCCTCGATTGCATCGAGCAAAGCCGCAATATTTTGACTAACGTCATGATCGCGCGTACCGTCAGAAAATTGTTGCGCATGCGCGTCGTAGTAATCGAGTGTCAGGCGCGTGATCTGTTCAACATCGGCGATCGTATTCATGTTCTTCCTTCGGCAGCATTAGTAACAACAAGCAAAAATCAGCGACCAGCAGCGAGCGAGCGAGCACGCCAGTATCGGCAAGCAAGCCACATCATGCGCGCCAGATTATCGCAAAAAACCATTTTAAATCAAGCCCTCAAGTTCTGAAAACCGCTGCCGTTAAAAACGGCACAAGCGGCCATCTTTTTTTATTTTAGCCATCAGACTATTCATTACTTGCCGCGCACTTGAGCGACCGGGTTGATCTGGCCCGACTGCAACACCCGTGTACTGATGCCTAGCGCGCCGCCAGCGCAGGCACGGTGGCGCCCGTTTGGCTTACTCAGGCAAATTCTGGCCAGTGACCGCGCAATCGGTAACAGCACCAAACCGTGATCAGGCAATTGTCGAACGCGCTGCAAACACCGCATCAAAGGCAAGCGCCGCAAGGCGCTTGCCAGATCAGATGTGTCGTTATTTCTTTGAGACATTATTACCGCAGCATCTTTTTGGCCCGATCCTTGAGTTCATGCCCGGGCACCAGCCGGGCATGAAGAGGCGACCAACAAAAATACCAGGCAGCGCCTGTCGACACTGCTTCAACATCGGATACCAAGGCCGCCCTCACATGAATCGCGCGCACGATGTGCGCATGGCACCATACACTGGAACGCCTGATCGTCATCAA
>JBLHNV010000050.1:0-12481 GCA_047623125.1 Janthinobacterium sp.
CGACAGGTTGGTCTTGAAGCGCTCGTCGGCGGCGATGTCAGCACGGTCGATCACGTCGTTGCAAAAGCGCACAAACTGGCCGTTGTTGCCAACGGCAACTACCAGTGGTCCGTCCTGGGCATCGTATACGCCATACGGCATGATGGATGGATGATCATTGCCAAAGCGCGGCGGATCATTACCGCGCAGCAGGGCTTCGAGTCCGTAGTACGCCGTGATCATCAGGCCGCAGTCGAACAGTGCCATGCCGATATGGCGGCCCTTGCCGGTTTTTTCGCGCTCGTATAACGCCGCCAGCACACCTTGGGCGGCATACATGCCGGTCATCATGTCCACTGCGGCAATGCCGAATTTCAGTGGCGGCTGAGTCGCTTCCCCGTTCAGTGCCATCAGCCCGGCTTCGCCCTGGATCACCAGGTCATAACCGGGCCTTGCCGCTTCAGGCCCGGTGCGGTCGTAACCGGTGATCGAGCAGTAGATCAGACCCGGCTGGTCCGCACTCAACTGTTCGTAACCGAGGCCGAGTCGTTCGATATCGCCGAACTTGAAGTTCTGGATCACGATATCGCTCTTTTTTACCAGCGAGCGCGCGATCTCCTGTCCTTCCGGCGTTTTCAGGTCAAGGCAGACCGAGCGTTTGTTGCGGTTGACACTGTTGAAGTACGCCGTGTTGGTAGAACCGACACGCATGCCCCAGTCGCGCGTGTCGTCGCCCCGTTCAGGGTGTTCGACCTTGATGACTTCGGCGCCGAGGTCACCGAGGACCATCGCGCACCAAGGCCCGGCCAGGACCCGCGACAAGTCGAGAACGCGGATGCCGGCCAATGGCAGGGAAGAATTGCTTGTCAAAATAAACTCCAGATGTGGGGGCTGCTATCGGACTGCTGCGCCGCGCACCGGCAGCGCAGCGTTCATGCCGCCTGCTTGCCGAGCGCGAGGCAGCGTGATGTTGCCTGCAAGCTGTCAGACACTTGCAGCGCAGCGTTCATGTCGCTTGCTTGCCGAGCGCAATGTAGCGTTGCAGGTGATGGTCCTGATCGCCCAGTTGATGATCGATCATGACGAGGCGCTTTGCATAGTGTGCCAGCGGCAATTCCCAGGACATGCCGATGCCGCCATGCAGCTGAATGCATTCTTCCGCCACCAGCGTGCCGATCCGGCCGATGCTCATCTTTGCGCCCGACAGAGCGCGCTCGCGCGTCACGCGGTCGCTGCCTAACGCGGCGGCGGCGTTGATCACCGCCGAACGTGCCTGTTCGATTTCGAGCAACAGGTCGACCATGCGGTGCTGCAGTGCCTGGAAGCTGCCAATCACGATGCCGAACTGCTTGCGGGTACGCAGGTATTCGAGCGTGGCCATCTTGGCCGCTTCCATCGCGCCCAGCGCCTCGGCGCACAGCGCCAGCACGCCGCGCCCGACCGCCTGCTCAAGCGTGGGGTAGCCCTGTCCTTCTTCGCCCAGCAGGGCAGTTGCGTCCAGCTTGACATCATTGAAGGTCAGCTCGGCGATGCGGCCGCCATCCATGGTTGGCGTGCCGCGCACCACCACACCCGGCGTGTCTTTCGATACCAGAAATAGCGAGATGCCATCTTCATCGTCGATAGCACCAAAGGTGCGCGCCGAGACCACGAACAGCGTGGCCGCCTCGCCTTGCAGTACCATTGACTTGGTGCCGTTCAAGGTCCAGCCGTCGGCACTGCCAGTGTGACGTTTTGCGCTGGTGTGCACCCGCGCCAGTTCGTAATGGGTTTCGGGTTCGTCATGCGCAAAAGACGCAATCATGCTGCCCTCGATGATGTCGGCCAGCAGTGCCTTTTGCGTGGTATTGCCCGCAGCAGCGATGGCCTCGCCCGCCAGCACGACGCTGCCCAGCAGCGGCTCGACTACCAAGCCGTGCCCCAGGGCTTCGAAGACCACGGCGATGTCGAAACCGGCACCACCGAAGCCGCCATCTTCCTCACGCAACAACGCGCCGATGACGCCCAGTTCGGCAAACTGGCGCCAGATGTCGCCGCTCATGCCTTCTTTTGTTGCGATGATGCGGTTGCGGGTCTCGAAATTGTATTGTTCGCCGATAAAGCGGTTCAGGCTGTCGGCCAGCATGCGCCGTTCTTCTGTATGTTCGAAGTTCATGTCATGGTCCTAAAGGCCGAGGATCATCTTGGAGATGATGTTTTTCTGAATCTCGTTGGAGCCGCCGAAAATCGACAGCTTGCGATTGTTGAAGTATTGCGCGGCAGCGGCAGCGGCGAAGTCGGGGCCGGTCTGCGCACCGTCGTAGTCGCCATCGAGTTCCTCCGGCACGAACGGACGGGCATGGATGCCCATCGCGCGCCGTGTCAATGACGAAATCTCCTGGCGGATTTCGGTCCCGCGTATCTTCAGCATGGAGCTTTCGGCGCCAGGTGCACCACCGCCGGCAACGGCTGCGATCACGCGCAGGTTCGTGGTTTTCATGTTGTCGAGGTCGATCTCGACCCGCGCCAGACGCGCCGCAAACAGCGGGTCTTCTGACAACGCACGCCCGTTGCGCTGCATCTGCGCGGCGATGCGCTTGAGGCGTTCGAGCGCTGCCACCGACAGGCCGACGCCGGCGATATTGGTGCGCTCATACGTCAGCAGGTATTTGGCACAGGTCCAGCCGCGGTTTTCTTCGCCGACCAGGTTCTGGAGCGGCACCCGTACATCGGTGAAGAACACTTCGTTGACTTCGTGCTCGCCGTCGAGCGTGATGATCGGACGTACTTCAACACCGGGGGATTTCATGTCGATCAGCAGGAAGCTGATGCCTTCTTGTTTCTTGGCTTCGCGGTTGGTCCGCACCAGGCAAAAGATCATGTTGGCATGCTGGCCGAGCGTGGTCCAGGTCTTCTGGCCGTTGACGATGTAGTGTTCGCCATTGTCGTCGCTGGCGCGCACTGCCATGGTTTTTACTGCGGCCAGATCGGAGCCGGCGCCCGGTTCCGAGTAACCCTGGCACCACCAGTCGGCGCCGTTGAGAATGCGCGGCAGCCAGTCGTCTTTCTGTTGTGCATTGCCATACTTGATCAGTACCGGGCCCAGCATATTGACGCCGAACGGCACGATGCGCGGCGCATTGGCCAACGCGCACTCGTTCTCGAAAATGAACTTCTCGATCGCGCTCCAGCCCGGGCCACCGTATTCTTGCGGCCAGTGGTTGGCCAGCCAGCCGCGTTGATTCAGGATCGTGTGCCACTCTTGCATGTCGGCTTTCGACAAATGCTTGCCACTGGCAACCTTATCGGACAGGCGCGGCGGCAGCTGGTCGGCCAAAAAGGCACGAACTTCGCTGCGAAATTGTTCTTCTTTTGGGGTGAAATTCAGATCCATGATATTCCTTAGTAAATCTCGAACAGCCCTGCAGCGCCCATACCGCCAGCGATGCACATGGTGACGACGGCATATTTCGCGCCGCGCCGTTTTCCTTCAATAAGCACATGTCCGGCCAGGCGGGCACCGGTCATGCCGAACGGATGGCCGATTGAAATCGCGCCGCCGTTCACATTGAGCAAAGCGTCGGGAATGCCGAGCCGTTGCTGGCAGTAGATGGCTTGCGAAGCGAACGCCTCGTTCAGCTCCCACAAGCCGATGTCGTCGACCGTGAGGCCATGGCGCGCCAGCAGCTTGGGGACGGCAAACACCGGGCCGATGCCCATTTCGTCGGGCTCGCAGCCGGCCAGGGCCAAGCCGCGGAAGGCTCCTAGCGGCTGCAGGCCGGCGCGCTCGGCGTCTTTTGCTTCCATCAGTACGCAGGCCGAGGCGCCGTCGGACAGTTGCGATGCATTGCCTGCTGTAACGTATTTGTCTGCGCCCGACACCGGCTTGAGTTTTGCCAGCCCTTCATATGTGGTGCCGCGACGGTTGCAGGTATCCTCTTCGATCGTCACTTCGCGCTGTGATACGACGCCCGTTTCCTTGTCGGTCACGGCCATCGTGGTGGTGCACGCGATGATCTCGTCGCGGTAACGCCCGGCCAGCTGCGCTTCTTCAGTCTTGCGCTGGCTATTGAACGAGAAACGGTCCTGCGCTTCGCGGCTGATACCGTAGCGCGCTGCGACGATATCGGCGGTGTCGATCATCGGCAGGTACAGATCGGGCTTGTTTTCTTGCATCCATGGATCCATGCCGGAGTCGCCGCTGTCACGCGAACGAATGTGCGAAATGCTTTCGACGCCGCCGGCAATCATCGCCGGCACGCGGTCGACGATGATGCGGCCGGCGGCCATGGCGATCGCCTGTAGCCCTGAGGCACAAAAGCGGTTCACGGTGGTGCCGGCGATCGTGATCGGCAGGCCGGCACGGATCACGGCCTGGCGTGCCACGTTGCGGCCGGTGGTGCCTTCCGGATAGCCGCAGCCGAGGATGGCATCTTCGATCAGGGCCGGGTCTATTCCCGAGCGCGCAACCGCCGCACGCACGGCGAAGGCGGCGAGCGTGGGTCCGGCAGTGATGTTGAATTCGCCGCGATGCGCTTTGGTCAAAGGGGTACGGGCGGTTGAAATGATAACGGCTTCACGCATGACGTGTCTCCTGTTCGGTTTTCTGTGGATGGGTTGCGGTAGTTTGAATGGATTGGTTCAAACTGATTGGTTCAAGCTGGCGAAATTGGCGCCGCGTTCGACCAGTTCGACCAGCAGCGGCGAAGGTTGCCAAAACAGTGGGTCTTCCTTGGCGAATGCGCGGATGTCCGCCAGGATCTGGTCCAGACCGACGCTGTCGGCGTAGTGCATCGGGCCGCCACGAAAGCGTGGAAAACCGTAGCCGTGGACAAACGTGACGTCGACGTCGAGCGGGCGCAGCGCGATCTTCTGGTGCACCACGTTGGCGCCCTCGTTGACCATCGCCGCCATGTAACGGCGCATGATGAGGTCGTCGCTGAAGCTGCGCACAGTAATGCCCGCGCGCGCGCGTTCGGCATCGATGATTGCTTCCACTTGCGCGTCGGGCGTGCCGCTGCGGGAGCCGGCGGCGTACAGATAGTAGCCGCGCCCGGTCTTCTGGCCGAACCAGCCTTGCTCGCACACGCGGTCGGCAATCTGGACGTAACGTGCGCGCGGATCGCGCGTTGCTGCGCGCCGCTTGCGGGTGGCCCAGCCGATGTCGCCGCCGGCCAGGTCCGACATCTGGTATGGCCCGATCGGATAACCGAAGTTGCGCACCGCCTGGTCGATCTGGTAGGGCGAAGCACCGTCTTCC
Organism: Janthinobacterium sp.; assembly: GCA_047623125.1. Classification (GTDB taxonomy): domain Bacteria; phylum Pseudomonadota; class Gammaproteobacteria; order Burkholderiales; family Burkholderiaceae_D; genus Janthinobacterium. The sequence goes on from JBLHNV010000050.1 coordinate 5,219, forward strand.
ATCATGTGATCGGCTGCCTGTCGGTACACGGCCAGGATGCGGTTGCCGATGAACCCGTCGCAGACGCCGGCGCGTACCGGTGTCTTGCGCAGTTTTTTTGCCAGCGCGAATGCGCTGGCCACCACATCGGGCGCTACCTTGGCTGGCACCACAATTTCGAGCAGCTTCATGATGTTCGCGGGCGAGAAAAAGTGCAGGCCGATCACGTCCTGTGGACGCGACGTGCTCGCTGCGATCTGGTCGATGTCAAGGTAGGAGGTGTTGGTCGCCAGTATTGCGCCGGGTTTGCAGACCCGATCAAGCTCGGCGAACACCGCTTGCTTGACTTCAATGTCTTCAAATACGGCTTCGATTACCAGGTCGACCTTGGCCAGAGCGTCGTACGAGGTGCTGCCGTGCCAAAGCGCCATGAGCGCAGCTTTGGCGTCAGGTGTCATGCGGCCCTTGGCGCACAGTCCGTCGTAGACCTTTTCGACGTGGGCGCGGCCACGTGCCAGCGAGGCCTCGTCGCGTTCGATCATCGTGACCGGCAGACCGGCATCGAGGGCGGCGACGGTGATGCCGGCCCCCATCGTACCGCCGCCGATCACACCGATGCTGTCGATGGTGCGGGGCTTGGCGTCAAGGGTTTCGGGCGACTTCACCACTGCGCGTTCGGCAAAGAAGGCATGCACCAGACCGGCATGCTGCGCGCTGGCCAGGCATTCGAGGAACAAGGTGCGTTCCAACGCCAGAGCGGCCTCGAACGGCAGCTCAACGGCAGCTTGCACTGCATCGATGATCTTGAGCGGCGAAAACAGGCCGCGCGCCTTGCCGGCCGTTGCCGTGCGCGCGGCGGCGATATCAGCAAGCTGCTCTTCGCGCTGGGCCAGGCCCTGTGCGTCGCGCGTGCGCCGCAGCGGCGCGCCGTTGTCAATCAGTTCGCGGGTATATGCCAGGCCTTCGGCCACCGGGTCGGCGCCAGTGTCGGAGCTGACCTTGTCGACCAGGCCGAGCTTGAGCGCTTCCGGCGCGCCGATATGGCGCCCGCTTAACATCAGATCGAGTGCCGCCTTGGCGCCAATCAGACGTGGCGTGCGCTGCGTGCCGCCGGCGCCTGGCAGCAGTCCCAGCAGGACTTCGGGCAGTCCGAGTTTGGCCGCCGGCAGCGCGATCCGGTAGTGCGCGGCCAGCGCGACTTCAAGCCCGCCCCCGAGCGCCGGTCCGTGGATCGCCACCACCACCGGCTTGCTGCAGGCTTCGATGCGGTCGCAGACGTCCGGCAGCGTTGGCGCCAGCGGCGCCTTGCCAAATTCACGGATATCAGCCCCGCCGATGAAGTTGCGGCCAGCGCCGACCAGCAATACTGCCGCCACCGCAGGGTCGGCGTCGGCAGCCTCGATCGCGGCCAGCAGGCCGCGGCGCACATCCACGCCGAGCGCATTCACCGGCGCATGATCGATTGTTAGCAAAAGGATGTTGCCGCGCTGTTCGCGCAAGACTGTGGTGGACGCGCCGGAATTCATAGTGCCTGTCTCCCTTGATATGGTTTCGCTGTGCGAAACTGTGTTTTGAATTTAAGATATCGATGTACGATACCTTATTTTTATGTAAAAAGTAAATGTCTCCTCCGAACATTTTCGACAATCTGCAACAGCCTTTTTATCGGGCCGTCCGGCGTTGCTTTGGCATCAGTACGGATGTTTGCGTATGCGAAATAGGAGTTTCGCAGTGCGAATCATCATTTCACAAATCAGTTGACACTGTTTAGTTCGGTATGTGAATATCTGTGTCGTCCTGCCATCGATGCGGGCGATGAGACCGATTGGAAACGCTATATGGACGACCAAATGGACGATCAAATCCAGTCATCCCCGGATGACGGCAACGCCAAGGACCGCCAGTTCGTGACCGCTTTGGCGCGTGGCCTGGAGATCCTGAGTTGTTTTCGTCCGCAGGAAACGTACCTGAGCAATAATGAAATTGCCAAACGTACCGGCATGCCAAAACCGACGATTTCCCGTCTGACCCATACTCTGACCAAGCTCGGGTACCTGAACTTTTCCCCTGAGCAGGGGCGCTACCAGCTTGGCTCGGGCGTGCTGGCCCTTGGTAACACCTTGCTGGCCAATCTTGATGTGCGCAAACTGGCGCGCCCTGCGATGCAGGCGCTGGCCGAATATTCCCAATCGAGTGTCGCCATCGGCATTCGCGAGCGCCTCGGCATGGTGTATGTCGAGGCGTGCCGTGGCAGCGCGGCCGTGACCTTGCGCCGCGATGTCGGATCGCGCATTCCGCTGGCGACTTCGGCGATGGGCCGGGCTTATTTGTGCGGCCTGCCGCAGAAGGAGCGCGACTGCCTGATGGATCAGCTCCGACTGGGCGACGAAGGCAACTGGCCGAACATCAAAGCCGATATCGAGCAAGCTTGCAAAGACTACCAGGACTACGGCTTTTGCCTTTCGCTTGGCATGTGGGAGGCCGGCATCAGCGGAGTCGGCGTACCGTTAATCGACCCTGACCCGGCCAAAATCATGGCGTTCAATTGCGGCGGTCCCACGTTCCTTTTGCCGCGCGAGGTACTGATGAATGACGTGGGGCCGCGCCTGGTGCAACTGGTGCGCAGCGTCGAATTGAGCATGGGCGCCATACCGGCCGATCGCAAGAACAGATGACAGTGAATTCTGGCGGGCACACGCTCGCCTGATGTTGGAAAAAGGGTCCTGGCAACAGGACTTGATCGTGAATAAAATCTGAATAGGTGGAGACAAATGAGCAATACTCGAACAAAAATCGCACTGGCCATCATGGCCGCAACAAGCATGGCGACCGCTTCTGCCGAAGAACTTTTGGTGGGCGTTGAAATTCCTTTGAGCGGCAGCCTGGCCCGGGTTGGCATGGGCATGCAAGAAGGGATTCAGGTTGCTGCTGACGTATTCAATAAAACCAACGGCAAGCACACCATCAAGCTCATTACCGTCGACAACGAATCGGCTCCGGCGAAAGCGATTGCCGCAGTTGAAAAACTGGCCAGCCAGAACGTGCTGGCGATCACCGGTGGCTACGGCTCCAACAACATCTCGCCGGCGTCCGATACGGCCAACAAGCTTGGCCTGGTCTACATCACTTCCGGCGGCGTGGATGACAGCCTGGTCAACAGCGGTCGCGAGAATTTCTTTCGCATCAACAACACTGCCGGCTACCAGAAAGCGCTGGTAGGCCTGCTCTCGGATCTGAATGCCAAGTCGGTATCGATCATTTACTCGACCAAGGAAGCGACCCACTCGCTGGCGACCGATGTCGAGAAAACCCTGCAAGCGAAAGGGGTCAAGGTCGCCACGCATGCGTTCGATCCGGCGATCACCGACTTCAAGCCGATCATTAACAAGGTAAAGCTGATCGACCGCTCCGAAGTAGTGGCGATGGTCGGCTATGAAAACGACTATATCGGCATCTTGCGCGCCGCGCGCGTGCTGAAGCCGGATGTCAAGGCGATGGTCGGCGTATGGTCGCTGGCCACGCCAAAGATGGCAGCCGATTTCCCCGAGCTGATGTCGAACGTCTACGGTACCGCGGTGCTGCCGTTCCCGGTCACGTTCACCTCGCCTGACGGCAAAGCGTTCGCCGATAGCTATAAAAAGCTGTTCAAGAAAGAGCCTGATTATCTGGGCCAGTTCGGATATGTGCAGTCGCGACTGCTGTTCGAAGCGATCGCACGCGCCGCCGACAAAGGCACGCTGGCGAAACATGGCGTGCTCGAGGAGATGCGCAAAACCGACCGCGAGACCTTGATCGGGCGCGTACAGTTCAATGCCAAGGGCGATAACCCGAACTTTGTCCAACGCATGGGGCAGCATCAGGGCAAGAAAATCGAGCTGGTCTGGCCGAAGAGCGCCGCCACAAGCGCAGCGGTGTATCCAGGCCTGCCCTGGTAATTGACGTTTGCAGGCAGGCGGGCCGGCAACGCTGCCGCCCCCTGCCTCGTCTCTGAATTTGAATGGAATGCAGATATGACTGAATTAATCATGCAAGCCGTCTATTCCGGTTTGCTGCAGGGTGGCTCCTATGCCTTGATTGCACTGGGATTGGCGCTCGTTTTTGGCGCCATGAAGGTGATCAATCTGGCGCACGGAGAGCTGGTGCTGCTGTCGGCGTATGTCGCCTACACAGTGGAATCGCAACTGGGCTGGAATCCAATGATGGCCATCCCGGTCTCGGTCGTCGTCGTGAGTCTGGCGTCTGCCTCGGTGTACTTTTTGGTGGGTCAGATCAAGACCAACCGCGAAATTAACTCGCTGACGCTGACTTACGGCGTGGGCGTGATCCTGACTAACCTGATTTTGCTTATCTGGAAAGCCGATGTGCGCGCCACCAACTCATTATGGATGCAAGAAGCCATCGTGATCGGCCCGTTGTACAGCATGCGCAGCGAATTGCTGTTTTTTGGCATCAGCGTGGTGCTGATCGCCGGACTCTGGTGGTGGCTGTCGCGCAGCTGGTACGGGCGCGCGGTACGGGCGGTGTCGAGCAACCGCGACGCGGCCAAGTTGATGGGAATTAATCCCGGTTACACCGAACTGATCTCGTTCATCGTGGCCGGTATCCTGGCGGCCTTTGCCGGGGTTGCGCTGTTCAGCTATGGGGTCATCACCCCAAGTTATGGCGGCGTATTGACAGTCAAGGCGTTCATTATTACGGTACTGGCCGGCATGGGCTCGATTCCAGGCGTGTTGATCGGTGCGTTGCTGCTTGGCGTTGTCGAGGCGCTCACTGTCACGCTGGCCAGTTCGGCGTTGCAAGAGTTGGCTGGCATGGGCTTGTTCCTGCTGGTGCTGTTCGTCATGCCGAATGGTCTGTTTGGTGCTACAAGGAGGCGCGGATGAAGCGCAGTAAAATGAAGCTTAATAAAACGATCATCGGCGCGCTGCTGGCAGTGTATATCGCGGTGCCGCTGATATTTGGCGACGACAGTTATCTGATGAGTCTCGTGGTCGCTTCGCTGGTGATCGGCGGCGTTGCCTTGTCCTGGGCGTTGCTGGGCAATCTGGGCGGCATGGTGAGTTTTGGTCACGCGGCATTTTTCGGTGTCGGCGCATATACCTCGGCCGTGCTCTCGATGGAGTACAACTTGCCGGTATTGCTGGCAATGCTGTTCGGTGGCGTCGGTGCGATCGTGGCGGCCATCACCATGCTGCCGGTGCTGCGCCTGCGCGGGCCGTATTTTGCGCTGGCCATTCTGGCGTATGCGCATATCTTCAAGATCCTCGCCACCGAATGGCGCTCCATGACCGGCGGCTCGGGCGGCATTGCGAACATTCCCACCTTGCCGGTGGTGATGGGCTACGATTTCAGCACCAAGACAGGCAATTACCTGGTGATTCTGAGTATTGTGCTGATATTTGCGGTGATCTATGAACTGATCCGGCGCAGCCCGCAGGGACTGGCCCTGCGCGCCATGCACGACAGCGAGGACGCGACCCGGGTCGTAGGCGTAAACAATACGCTGCTCAAGGGGTTGATGCTGATCGTGTCGGCTTTCATGTGCGGGGTTGTCGGTGCCTTCAATGCGCATTACATCAACTTCCTGGAGCCCGATTATGCCTTCAGCGCTCTGTGGGTCACGATCCCGATCGTGGCGGCCATTTTCGGCGGCTACCGCACCATTACCGGTCCGATCATCGGTGCAGTCGTGGTCTATCTGGTTGATCAGCTGGTTGTCAAAAACATGCTTCCATCGGGGCACCAACTGGTACTTGGCGTGTTGCTGGTCGCAATGATCGTCGCCAGTCCCGACGGCCTGCTTGGCCTGGTACGCAAGTTCATGAGGAAAAAAGATGCTAAAGCTTGATAACGTCACGGTGCGTTTCGGTGGTCTCACCGCCGTCAACAACGTCTCGCTGGCGGTCGATACCAAGGATGTCCTCGGGCTGGTCGGCGCCAACGGCGCCGGCAAGACCACGTTGTTCAATGTCATCTCCGGGCTGGTCCAGCCGACCAGTGGCAAGATTGAGTTCGATGACAAGGACGTGCTGAGTGCGCCCATGCATCAGCGGGCCCGGATGGGGATCGGGCGTACCTTCCAGATTCCTCAGCCCATGCATGAGCTGACGGTACGCGAGAACCTGATGGTGGCGCAGCGCTTTGGCACCGGCCGCATCAACCAGAGCCGGATTGACGAAATCCTCGATTTCACCAGTCTGGCCGGCAAGGCCGAGCGCGACGCTGCAACTGGCCTGGCGCTCACCGAGTTGAAAGCGCTGGAGGTGGCCAAGGCGTTGGCCACCGATCCGAAATTGTTGCTGCTCGATGAAGTACTGGCCGGTCTGGAAACGACCGCCAAGCGCAACTTCATGAACATGCTGAAACAGATGCACCAGAAGTTTGCCGTCGGAATCATCATCATCGAGCACGATATCGAAACCATCAGCAACCTCTGCGGGCGAGTTGCGGTATTGAACTTCGGCGAACTGATCGCTGACGGCACGCCGGATCAGGTGTTCAGCAATCCCGCTGTAATCAAGAGTTACACCGGGGGAGAACAAGGGGTAGAACATGCTTGAAGTTAAAAATATCCGTGCCGGATATGGTGCAATCAACGTGCTGTGGGACTTGTCGCTGACGGTTGAAACGGGCAAGTTGACCACGATTATCGGGGCCAACGGCGCCGGAAAAACCACCTTGCTGCGGGCGATCATGGGCCTCGTCGAGGTGTCACAAGGCTCGATCACGCTGAACGGGAAAGCGTTGAATGGCACGCCGACCTGGGAGATGATGGATGTCTCGATGGCGATGATTCCCGAAGGGCGCATGACGTTTCGCGACATGACCGTGGAGGAAAACCTGATGATGGGCGCTTTCGCGCCCCAGCACCGGGCCGCGGCTGCAGCCAACATCTTGAAGTCGTACCAGATGTTTCCACGCCTGAAGGAGCGTCGCAAGCAGCTGGCCGGTTCGCTGTCGGGCGGCGAGGCGCAGATGCTGGCGATGGCGCGCGGCCTGATGAGCAATCCGCAGTTGCTGATCATCGACGAGCCTTCGCTTGGCCTGGCGCCGGTGATGGTCAATGAGGTGTTCGAGATTCTTGTGCGGCTCAAGTCGGAGGGGCGCACGATTGTTCTGGTCGAGCAAAATACCCACCGCGCCGTGGGCGTGGCCGATCATGTGTATCTGATGCAAAGCGGGAAGATGGCGCTGTCCCAGGCTGCGTCCGAAGTCAGTCTCGATCACCTGCACGAGCTTTATTTCGCGCGCTGAAGGGGCCGGGGGGGAGCGCCCCCGCTCCGA